>JAJXXM010000093.1 GCA_021781095.1 bacterium | reverse complement strand
TGATGTTCGAGGTTCTCGATAGCTATCTTCTTCAAAGCGAGCCCAACAAGGCTGCCGTCGTCGCCGCACTGTTGGCAGCGAGGCCCGGCGCAGAGCACCTACAACCGTTCATGGAGGGAATCGCTCGCTTGGGTGAGCGGACTCCCGATCTCGCGCTGCTCGCCCTGCGTTTGGCGGCGGCGAATCTTCGGGCCGACGATGCGGCGGTATTAGCTTTAAGGGATGCCTCGCAGCGCGCGCGCGCCGGCGATGCTGCGGCGCGCGATGCGTATTTCAAAATTCTGCAGGGCGATGGAACGTCGCCGACACTATAATGCGTTCTTGGATTATCTAACGTGAAACGCACCCTCTTTCTCTGCTTCGCATTCCTGGCGCTCGCACCGAGCGCAATCGCCGCGCATCCCTCGCGCGCGCTCTCGTTCGTCGGGCGAATCGTTGCCATTCACTATCAACATCCCGGCATCGGCGTCCGAGTCGGCGCAAAGACGATGGAGGTGACGGTGACCCCGAATACCTCGATCCAGCGGGCCGGCGGCTTTGCCACACTGGCAAGCCTGCGACTCGGCGACCGCGTCGAGGTACTCGCGGCCCGCTCCGGGAAGATGCTCGTAGCGCAATCGATCAGCGCGCACTGACACCGAGTTCCTCCCGAACGAGAAGGAGCCGTTCTGAGCGAGTTCGTCGACCTAGCGGAGGGTGTTCTTGCAGTTGGGTTTCCGGGTTCGGAGCTCGATGAAGCGACCCGTGCGGAGTTCGCGCTGCGGGGCTTCGGCGGATACGTCCTCTTCGCAGAAAATGTACCGACGGTAGAGAGCGCCCGCGCCCTCACCGACGCGCTGCGTGCCCTGCGCCCCGACGATCCGACACCGATCATCGCCATCGACCAAGAAGGGGGGCGGGTCGCGCGACTGCGCGATGGGCTCGCACCGATGCCTTCGATGATGGCCGTCGGTGCCGCCGACGATCTCGAGCTCGCGCGACAACTCGGCGAGCAGATCGCACACGATCTCCGCCGCATCGGCGTGAATCTCGATTTCGCACCGGTGCTCGATCTCGCCATCGATCACGCGAGTACCGTCATCGGTACGCGCTCCTTCGGCGACGATCCCGAGCGTGTCGCCGACCTTGCCGGAGCGCTCGCAAGCGGCATGGGGCGCCGCGGGATCGTGCCGACGTTCAAGCATTTTCCGGGGCACGGCAGCACCGCCGTCGATTCACACGTCGCGCTGCCGACGGTCTCGATTCCGACGACGCTCTTCCATCTGCGCGATCTCGCGCCGTTCTGCGAACTCTTGCCGCACGCGCGTGCGGCGATGATCGCGCATGTCGTCGTTGAAGCGGTCGATCGGGAGCAACCGGCGACGCTCTCCGAGCCGGTGATGAAATCGCTCTTACGCGAGAGTTGTTCGTTTAACGGCGTTGCCTTCACCGATGATTTGGAGATGGGTGCGCTCGATCGCTTCGGTACGATCGCCGAGCGCGCCG
The DNA here is from genome assembly GCA_021781095.1 of bacterium. Next base: position 2,521 of record JAJXXM010000093.1, on the reverse strand, counting down.
CTAGGGCAATTCAGGCCGGAGCGGATTGCGCGCTGATCTGCGAGCAACTCGATGAAGCGATGCCGGCGGCGCGCGAGATCTCCGCGCGCATCGCACGTGGCGAGATGCGCGAGTGGCGCCTGCGAGAAGCGGGCATGCGCATGCGCATGTTGCGGGCGACCCTCTCGCGGCCGATTCCGCTCGATGCTCCTGCACCTTTTCCGAACGTCGGCACGACGATTGCCGCGCGGGCGGTGGTGTGCGTTCGTGGAATGCCGCGAGTGCGTGCCGAGGAAAGCATCCTCGTTCGCTTCGGCGTCGAGGGCGATCTCGGCCCGGCGGCGCATGGAGCGGAAGAGGCACCGCAACTGCAGCCGCAGGACGCGGTATCGGTCGATCGTACGCTCGCGGCGATCGCGAGTTCCAAACGTCGCCCCGTGTTGCTCTCGTATCGTACGCACCTCGATCCCGTCGCGATCGATGCGATTCGTCGCATCGTCGGTCGCTTTCCCGAGAGCATCCTCGTTTCGACGATGGAGCCGTTTGATATCGAAGCGGCACCCTTCGTCGAGCACGCGCTTTGCTGCTTCGGCAGCGATCCGCTGCATCTCCACGCCGCTGCCGCCGCACTCTTTGCCGGCGCACCGACGAGTGGAAAATTACCGGTCACGATCGCTCGTGCGTGATCGTTTTGCAGAGAGCGATGCCGTGCTGCGCGCGGCACTTGGGCGACGCTTCACCGCTGCCGTCGCACGCGTCGAACGGCACGGCCGCGTGCTCTTCGAACGCGCGTACGGCAGCACGCGTGCAGATGGCGATGCACGCCCGGTTGCGCTCGATACACGTTTTGATCTCGCCTCGCTGACGAAGCTCGTGGTAGCGTCGCTCGCTCTCGATGCGCTCGCGCGCGGAGGTTTTGCGCTCGACGACCCGCTCGTCGAAACGATTCCGGAGTGGGAACGGTTGCCGCAGCGATCGATCACGTTGCGCATGCTGCTCGCACATACCTCGGGAATGCAATCGGGAGCGCATTATCGCTCGCTCCGCGATCGCTCCGTCGAAGAGTATGCGCTTACCGCCGATCTTCACGCTCCGGTGGGCAGCGGCGTCCTCTACAGCGATCTCGGCTTTCTCGCACTCGGCGTCGCCCTTGCGCGCCGCGAAGGGCGCTCGTTACAAACGCTCGTCGAACGATTCGTTGCGCGCCCCGACTTCGGCTACCGCCCGCGCAAGACCGATTGGGGAACGCTTCCGGCGACGGAGTGCGACGGCTGGCGAGGGCGTCTGCAAGGACGCGTGCACGACGAGAAAGCCTACCTCTGCGGCGGTGTTGCCGGGCACGCGGGGATCTTCGGCAGCGCGGCCGACGCGGCGTGGATCGGCGAACAGTATCTTGCGGCGTTGCACGGCCGCTCCTCGGTGATCGACGGAGCGCTTGCGCGCGACGCGGTGCGCGAGCAAGCCTTCGATCCGACGCTCCGTCGTGGGCTCGGCTGGGCGCTCAAAACGCGGGATGATAACTCGTGTGGCCCCGGTTTTTCGCGCGATTCGTTCGGACATACCGGATTCACGGGGACCTGCATCTGGGTCGATCCAGAGCGCGATCTCACCGCCGTGCTGCTGACGAACACCGTGTATTTCGGGCGCGAGGACAGCACCGATCTACGGCGAGCATTTTTTACCGGCGTGACCGATGCAGTGAATCGCAGCGTATGATCGCACTGGGAATGATGAGCGGCACCTCGCTCGACGGGATTGACTGTGCGCTCGTCGATCTGCACGTGCGCGGCGAACGGATCGCTATCGAACTGCTCGACGCGCAAACCTTCGCCTTCGCGCCGGAGAACGCGGATCTGCTCGACGAGGTCATTCGCCGCGGGAGCGGCGGTATCGCCGCCGTCGCGCGCCTTCATCGCGAACTGGGAACTGCGCACGCCGATGCCGCGGAGCATTTTCTCTCCGGTCGCTCGGTCGATTTTGCGGCGATGCACGGCCAAACGATCTTCCACGACGGTGCTGCCGCACTCACGTTGCAAATCGGTGACCCATTTGCGCTACGCGAGCGCATCGCCGCGAGCGTCTGTTTCGATTTTCGAAGCGCGGATTGTGCGCTCGGTGGATCGGGCGCGCCGTTGGTTCCCTACGCCGATCTCTTGCTCGTCGCCGCCCCCGACGAAAAGCGCATCGCACTCAATTGCGGCGGGATCGCCAATCTCACGTTGCTCCCCGCAGGCGCGAGCCCCGATGCAGACGAGATCGTTGCGTTCGATACCGGCCCCGGGAACATGTTGCTCGATGCATGGATCGCCGAAGCGAGCGGCGGCGCTGCGCGCTTCGACCGTGACGGCGCAGCGGCGGCGCGCGGCAGCGTCGATGCGACGCTGCTTGCCGAGATGCTCGCCGATCCTTACTTTGCGCTCCCCGCACCGAAATCGACTGGGCGCGAGCGCTTCGGCGAGGCTTTTCTGCGCCGCTTTCGCAGTTCGTTGCAGGCGCAATCGCTCGAGGACGCGTTGGCGACGCTGCTTGCCTTGACGGTCGA
>JAJXXM010000435.1 GCA_021781095.1 bacterium | reverse complement strand
ACGCGGCTGACTCCGTTGAGCCCGTGGCTCCCGGCTAGAACCGTGAGGCCGCGCCGTGCGGCGTTTCTTTCGTCCCCGTCGATGTAATCGCGCCGACGTGCATCGAGCTTTACGACATATCGGCGCATGTCGTCGGCGATCGTTCCATAGGCGTCCGAGGAATCGGTAATGAGGCGCAGTGCCCGCTCGGTGGTCGCGATAAGCGGAAGAACCCGTTCGAGATGCATGAGGCATAATCCCGAATATCCTTCGTGGATACCGGAGATCGTGGCTGCAAGTTCGGCAATAGCGGTACGTTCGCTCTCGTCAAAGATTCGACATACGGGGCAACGATCGGGCGTTGCGCGAACCTTGGATACGGCGGAAGCGATCTCGGCGGGCTCGCACGGGGCGAGGGGTCGAAGTCGAGAAACAAGTGTTTCGAGGGCCTCGGCATACGCTATGCAGCTAGCACGGGGGCTGGATAATACATCGTATTGCCAGGAATGACGTGCGCAGAAACCACCCATTCGAGCAAAAGTTTCTCGAACCGAACGCGAGGTAACCAACTCGTACTGGTAGGTGCTGATAAAGGCAACCGCGCGCTCGGAGACTCGATCGCAGATCGAACAACCGGTAAATCGAGCGGTTTGGTTACTCTCTTGCAAGATCGTCGAATTGTCGGCTTCATCGAGAACCCCTGCCATTCTCTCCGTCTCGATCATTTTGGCAATCTCCACCGGCTCAGGGTGTGAAGCAGAAAGTATGCTTCGCACGCGAAGGCAGGTCGAGCGGAGAAACTCGACCTGCTTTTCGTTGACGAGGAACCGGGTGAGCCGCGAAACGAATCGATCTACGCTTGCCTCGAAACCAGGTGCCACGGAAACCGAATGAATTTCCGGTGTCGAGATGCCCGCGCCCAATAGCTGCGTTCGGAAATACGTGTCGATGTCAAGCTTGTCGCTCGCTGAAATTAAATCTTCTTTTGCGATGACAAAAAATAAGCGATGTCGATAGCGCTGGGCAAGCTCGACGAGTTCGCGCTCGTCCTCGGAAAAAGGACTGTCATAGCTGGTGACCAAGACGACTGCGTCGGCCTCCGGTATGTAGGCCAAGGTGTTGTTGCTGTTCGCTTGAATCGCGGAGCCTAGCCCCGGGGTGTCGACGATTGCGAAACCCTTACGCAGCAAAGGAGCGGGAAGTTCGATTCGAGCTTCGGCAACGCGGGTGGTGGTGGCTGTAAGGTAAGCAGGAAGATCGTCCATTTCTATTTCAAACGATTGCTGATGACCCTCAGGTGTTATCCAAGCACGTTCGCGGCTACCGTAGATTATTTGAGTGATCGTCGCAGTTAGTGGAAGGCAGCCGACCGGTAGACGATCTGTGTGCAGAATAGCGTTTATCAGCGAACTCTTGCCGCGATTGAAGCGCCCGACCACCGCCAAATTGAACCGGTCCTCCGCAAGTTTCTTAAAAAGATCGCGAATTGTCGCCTGCAAGCCGGTGCGTTCGTCCGGAATGCGCAGAGCTGCAATTTGTAATGTATCGGCAAGCGCAAGCTTCGTTCGCTCGTACGTTGCAAGAGTCACCGCTCTAGGTTCCAATATTCGAAACGGATTCGATGAGAATCGGTCGCTCGTCGAATTCCCAGTCATCGACGGGCTCGTGCTTACGGAGACGAGTCTTTAAGTCCGCGATTCGTTGTTGTAGCAGGGCGGAGCGCTCAAGGGTCGCTCGAACCTGTGAATAGGCGCCCGCGTTTCGCAGTCGCTCGATTGTTAAATTGCGGGTGCGCTCATATAATGAAAAATGTTCGGCTGCATAGTGTTGTTGCAAATCGTATAGACGCAATCGCGTATCAGTAAGGTTCCGTTCGGCTTCCAGGAGACGCCCTGCGAGTAGCGCACACTCCTCATAAAGAAGGGCATGGTTTGTGTCCTTCTGAATTGTCAAGAAATCGGGTGAGCGTTTGATTCGTCGCGTTATCCACTCGAAGGCCGGTGCCGGTAATAGTCGTAGGACGTTCATACTGGAACCGAAACGCGCATGGGTAACCGAGTACGAGGGCGGAGACTTCCTTCCGTTAACTCGCGAATACATGCGTCCTGAACATCGGAGGTAAGAGTCGTGGCGCGAATCCTCTCGATGGCGCGTTCGACATCGTATGGGACCGATTCGAACGATACATTGTCATGTTCGATCGTCACGAATGCCGCGTGTCCGCCCTTGGAACTGAAACCGACGCTCCCGGGATTAATGATAAGTTTGTCGTGGTAGCGCCGCGCGCTTTGCCGGTGATTGTGCGCCGTTACGATGATCTGCGCTCGGGGGAAGGCGCGGGTCATTCGGTCGAGTTCATCATCGCTCGGTCCAAGATAACGATTGTAGTCTCCGGGGTAGGCATGCACCATCGCAATGCGCCGCCCGTCAACGACTGTTTCATATTCGGGAGGCAGTGATGCTAGTTGAGTTGCGCGCGCGGGTGCGAGTTTTTCGCGCGTCCAGGCTCGGCTGGCGATCCCCGCTTGCTCGAGGTGGCGAGGTAAGCGGTAAAAGGTGCCGTTTGCGACGGCGTCGTCCTCCTCGCCGCGAATGGCGAGCGCGCGCCGCTCGCGCAGCCAGTCGAGCGATTCGTTGGGTAGGGCGCCGAACGTCACCGTATCCCCCGCGCAAAGCGTCAGGTCGGAATCGGGAAGTGCGGCGAGGGCATCGTAGTTCGCGTGAATATCGGCTACGATCAGGACTCGCATGGAAACCTCCTACTGTCGATAAGCAGTAGGAGCCATTAGCCGCCTGCGGCGACGTTTTCGGCGAGCCCCATCGCCGATGATCTATTCTATCACGTCTATAGATGATTCGGCCATTCTATGGCACGCTCCGTGTAGGAGCAAAGCAGAGATGTCCGGTCCTTAGCAAAGCAGAGATGTCCGGTCGATGGCCAAGGGCGCTCCTCTATGGAGTCTACTTTGACCACTCAGGAAATCACCCGTGTCCAGACCCTTCAACGGTTATTGGGCGGCTATCTCACCCAGCGGGCCGCGGCCTGCGAACTCGGCCTCTCCGTTCGCCACGTGCATCGCCTTCTTGGGCGCCTGCGCGATGGCGGGGTCGCGGCCATGGCCTCTCGGCGCCGCTGCAGGGCCCCGAATAACCAAATCGATGCAGCAACCTGCCGGCGAATTCTGGAGCGCTGCCGTAGCGACTATCTCGGATTCGGTCCCACCTTCTTAGCCCAAACCCTTGCGCAACGCGACGAGATTAGCGTGAGTCGCGAATGGCTACGCCGCTTGTTGATCGAGAATGCTCTGTGGAAATCAAAGCGCCGAAAGCGCAATCTTCATCCGCTGCGTGAACGACGCCCGCGATTCGGGGAACTTATGCAAATGGATGGATCACCCCACAATTGGTTCGAAGGCCGCGCACCCGAATGTACGCTCTTACTTGCCGTTGACGACGCTACCAGTCGGATATGCAGCGCACGTTTTGAACCCACCGAAACCACCGACGGGTACTTTCGTTTGACTCGATCACATATCGAACGCTACGGGCGGTTTCTGGCCGCATACCCTGATAAGCACAGCATTTTCCGTTACTCCGGCCAAAGCGTCGCCTCCGACGTTACGACGCAATATCAACGCGCTTGCAACGAATTGGACGTTGAACTCATTTGCGCGAATTCGCCGCAAGCCAAAGGGCGCGTCGAGCGAGCCAATCGCACGCTTCAGGACCGGTTGGTCAAAGCCATGCGGCTCGCCAACATTTGTGACATAGAAGCGGCAAATGCGTTTCTGCCCGGCTTCCTCGAAAATCATAATGCACAATTCGCACGTGAACCAGCCTGCAGCGACGACGCGCACCGCAGCGCATCGGGCTTTGATCTCGACTACATCCTCTGTCGGCGTAAGGAACGCGTCATCACGAAAAACCTCATGTTCCAAATCAGCGACACCATCTATGCGCTCACCGATGCCTACAGCAAACGTAATATCGTCACCGGCGCGCGCGTTGAACTACGCATCCACACCGACGGGCGCATGACCG
>JAJXXM010000385.1 GCA_021781095.1 bacterium | reverse complement strand
TCATGCGCAGCAGCGGCGTCTCCACCTCGGTCTCGCGCATCGGCAGCGTTCGCGTCGCTTCGTAGGCGAGCAACGCTCCGACGTGTTCGAGCAACACGCGAAACGCGCGCGTCGGCGTATTTCGGTCGCGCAGCTGCGCGAGCCGATCGTGCAACGCCGGATGATCGACGACGAGCAGGTGTTGGCCGTTCATACTTCGATGCGCGCCGGCCGCCTAGGGCACGTCGAAGCGCGCGGTGAGTTCGTGCACGCGAGCGCGCAGCCGATCTTGCTGCGCGCGCGCTTCGATATCGCCGAGCGCGTCGCAGATGATCTCCGCCACCTCGCGGCACTCGTCGAGCCCGAAGCCGCGCGTGGTGATCGCCGGCGTTCCGACGCGAATGCCGCTGGTAACCATCGGCTTTTGCGGATCGAACGGAATCGCGTTTTTATTAACCGTGATGGCGATCTCGTCGAGATAGCCTTCGACCGCCTTGCCGGTGAGGTTCTTCACAGAGAGATCGACCAGCAGCAAGTGCGTGTCGGTTCCACCGCCGACCAAGCGTAAGCCGCGCTTCGAAAAGACGTCGCCCATCGCGCGTGCGTTGGCGATGACGCGTTCTTGATAGGCGCGAAACTCCGGGCGACGCGCTTCACCGAATGCGACCGCCTTCGCGGCGATGGTGTGCATCAACGGCCCGCCCTGGATGCCGGGGAAGAGACTCTTATCGATCGCGGCGGCGTGCTCGGCTTTGCAAAGGATGATGCCGCCGCGCGGCCCGCGCAGCGTTTTATGCGTGGTCGAGGTGACGAAATCGGCGAGTGCGACCGGCGACGGGTGCAGCCCGACCGCAACGAGCCCGGCGATATGCGCCATGTCCACGAGCAACGTCGCGCCGACTTCGTCGGCGATCTCGCGGAAGCGCTCGTAGTGCATGGTCCGCGGATAGGCGCTCGCGCCCGCGATGAGCAGTTTCGGTTTGTGTTCGCGCGCGAGCGCGGCGACCTGATCGAAATCAATCAGCTCGTCTTCTTTGCGCAGACCGTACGCGACGGCGTTGTAGAGTTTACCGCTGAAGCTCACTTTCGTGCCGTGCGTGAGGTGGCCGCCGTGCGCGAGCGACATGCCCAACACCGTGTCGCCCGGCGCGAGCATCGCCATAAAGACCGCCATGTTCGCTTGCGCGCCGGAATGCGGTTGAACGTTCGCGTGGTCGGCGCCGAAAATCGATTTCAGGCGATCGATCGCGAGCGTCTCGGCGATATCGACGAATTCGCAGCCGCCGTAGTAGCGTTTCCCGGGATACCCCTCGGCGTATTTATTCGTCATCACGCAGGCCATCGCTTCGCGAACGGCGGCACTCGCGTAATTCTCCGAGGCGATGAGTTCGAGGTTTCCGCGCTGGCGCCGTTCCTCGGAGAGAATCGCGGCGGCGACTTCGGGATCTTGGGCGGCGAGCGTGCCGTGCTGGAGCGTCTGCATGATGGGCTTTCTGTACGTTACGATTGTGCGGTGCGGGCGTCGTCGACGACCCCGCGTTCGAGTGCGCGCAGCGTGCGCGTGCGTTGATCGTCGGAAAATTCAAAGAGTTGCTCGACGCGCGCGGCGTGACGGCCGCCATCGAAGGGTGTCGAGAGAAAGATGTCGAGGATGCGTTCGACCATCTCCCAGCCCGTCAGCCGTTCGGCGAGAGCGAGCACGTTGGCATCGTTATGGCGCCGCGCCAATTCGGCGGAATAGGGTTCGGCGACCGGCGCGCAGCGCACGCCCGGCACCTTGTTGGCGGCGATCGCAATGCCGATGGAGGAGCCGCAGATGACGATGCCCCGCTCCGCCTGTCCGCTCGCAACGGCTTCGGCGACGGCGAACCCATATTGCGGGTAATCGACCGGGGTCGCATCGTGCGTGCCGAAATCGATGAGCGAATAGCCCCGCTCGCGCAAGAGCGCGGCGATGCGATCTTTGTATTCAAATCCGGCGTGGTCGGCGCCGAGTGCGATGGTCACGGCAGAGGGCTCTCCCTTAGGCAGTCGAACTCGCGCGCCGATGAAGATCGCCTGGGCCAGCAGTGCTTTCGCAGCCGCTTTCGCGCGTGGCGATTGCACGCAACTCGAGTGGCTCGATGCCTGCGCGCGCAGCGCTCTCTGCGACGGCGTCGCGTTCGACCGGGCGCACTTTCCGCGAACCGATGCAGACTACCTCGCCCAAATCAAGAAGGCGGCGGTCGATCTCTGCGTGACGCCGGTCGCAACGCTCGACGACGACTTCTTCCTTGCCGACCGGAGCAAGAAAGAGGAGTCGCTTCAGATCGCGCTCACCGTCGGTGCGCCCCTGCTGATCGCCCGGGCGCCCGGGCTCGTGGCCTGCAGCTACCCGGAGTTGGCCGCCGCGCTCGGCGAGGCGACGGGGCTCGCGAAGGCGGCGAACGTAACCATCGCCCTGCGCAACGCACCCGACACCCATGCCGGCAGCGACGCCGACTGCAAGCGCCTGGCGAAGGAGGCCGATTCGGCGTGGCTCCGCTTCGCGCCCGAGCCATTGCGGCTCGACGCGGGGAGTTCGCTTGCGAGCCTGGCGGGGAAAACCGTCGCGATCCTCCACGACCTCTCCGGGGAAGCGGAAAAAACGCTCGCTACAATCGAGCGCGAGGCGCCGGGGTATCGCGGGTTCATCATCCTCGATTCGCGCGCCGGAGAGCGCTCGCTCGGGGAGATCGATAGAGTGACCGCGTCAAGCGTCTTTCGTGCGAGGTGAGAACCTGCTTTCTCGCAGGTGGGTGCGGCCCGGGCGCGGGAGCGACAGGCAGTTGCCCGTCACGCCTTCGTATCCGGAGCTGATGCTCCCTTAGGGTTTTCGTTGGTCCAGCACCTATGGCACGCTGCGCGCAAAACGCAGTCACCACCCCAACCCTAACACCGCCGTCAAGACTTGACAGATTGCGATGTCGCGTGAACGAATCGCACGATGATCGCCCTTTCTTCCTCGTCGCAGCCCTTCGTTCGGCATGGGAGCCTCTCGGTCGAGCGCAGCCTCAATCGCAGCTACGAGGCGGCGAAGCGCTATTTAAGCGCCGACGCCGTCGAGCGCGGGTTATTCGAGCGGCTCGAAGGTTCGAAGAGCAGAGATTTTACATTGCGCACCGATACGCGAAATAACGATCGCTTCGATCCGAACGATGACACGATTTGGTGGGATCCCACCAGCGCGTTGCGCACGACGACCGGCGGAACGCAATCGCCCGCGCTCGGTTTAGGGCATGAGATCGACCATGCGGTCGAACGCCCCGCACGCGAACTCCAACTCGCCGCGCGCTGCGCCGGCCGCTACGATACCGCGGAGGAAGAGCGCGTCATTCGCGGCTCGGAAACGCACGCCGCACGAACGCTCGGTGAAGCGACGCGCCGCAATCACGACGGCACGTGTTTCCGCGTCGCATCGCCGACGCAACGGTAGCAACACCGCGCCGTCATCCCGAGTAGCCGCTACTTTGTCATCCCGAGTAGCCGCTACTTTGTCATCCCGAATGGCCGCTACTTTGTCATCCCGAATGGCCGCTACTTTGTCATCCCGAGTAGATGGCGAAGCCATCGTATCGAGGGATCGTCCACGTGCGCCTCGATACGCCGCCTGCGGCGGCTACTCGGCGTGACAACAATGCTACGCACTTCGAGAACGCCGTTCTATCGTGAGACCGCTCTCCGCGTCTCATTTTCCCAACGCTGCCGAGAAAGCGGCGAGCACGCGCGCCTTCGTCTCCGAGCGATCCACGATCGGCGCGGGATAATTCTCGCCGACGATACATCCCGATTCGCGCTGCACGAGCGGCGGCATCTGCCACGGGGCATGCACGTACTTCGTCGGTACCGAGCGGAGTGCCGGCAGCATCGCGCGTACGAACGCTCCCTCCGGGTCGAAGCGTTGCCCTTGCAGCACCGGATTGAAGATGCGAAAATACGGCGCCGCGTCGGTTCCGGTCGAGGCGGCCCACTGCCACCCGCCATTATTCTGCGCGAGATCGGCATCGGCGAGATGCCGTTCGAAATACCGC
>JAJXXM010000179.1 GCA_021781095.1 bacterium | reverse complement strand
CCTCGTGCTCCGCCATTTCCCGGTCTATCTTTACGGTGGGTTCAGTGCCGATCAGTACGCCGCCAAAGAAAACGCTCCGATCGGTCAGACGCACAACGGCCCGTATATCGGGCTCGGCGTGAAGTTTTAAGCCTTCAGGAGTCGTAATTATATGTTGAATCCCACTCGTTTCTTCCACGTTCGGCTGCTCGCCGCGGCGTTCTCCCTCACCCTGCTCGCCGCATGCGGCGGCAGCGGGTGCCCGAGTTGTAACGCTCCGGCGTACAATCTTCCGCCCGGTGCGACGCCGCCGCCGCCGGGAGCGACGCCGACGCCAACGCCAACGGCGACGCCTCTTCCCACTCCGACGCCCGTTCCGACCGCAACCCCCGCAGCGCTTTCATGTACCCAAGGCGGCGTCAACTCGATTACGCTCGGGCCGGCACTCGCACCCTTTGCACTTCTTGCGGGTTCAACGGTTACCAACGTCGGGAATACGCTCGTTACCTACGCGGCCGGAGCGGTCACCGGCAGCGTGAACGACGATCTCATCGGCGTCTCACCAGGTACGGCCGTGACGGGCTTCTACCCGCCGGGCACCGATACCGACGGGCCGAACGCAATTTACGCAGCGGGCTATAACACCAACGCCGCCGTGCCGCTCAATGCGGAGAATGCTCTGACGACGGCATATAACACCGCTGCCGGAACGGCCTCCACGGCGACCGTCGCGGGAGATCTTTCGCAGGCGAGTTCGCCTGGCTACCCGACGGGCACGCTCCCTCCGGGAGTCTACAAGTCGAGCTCCTCGCTCTCCATCGCGGCGGGAAACCTCACGCTCGACGGAGGCGGACACAATAATAGCGTCTTCATCTTCCAGATGGCGTCGACGCTGACGACCACCCTCAATGGCGGAACCAGCGGAAACATTCTATTACAGAATGGTGCCAGCCCCTGTAACATCTACTGGCAGGTTGGCAGCTCGGCAACGTTGGGTGGGCAGAGCTTCTATGGGAATGTTCTCGCCTACTCATCGATCACGATCAATGCGTCGACCTTCACTGGCCGAGCGCTCGCTGGTGGCGCCACCCTGGGCAATGGCAGCGTTTCAATTCCCATCGCCGGCGGATCGCTCATCACCAACCCCGGCGGCAATTAAGGCGCGGAGCCACGGCGCCCCGCCCATTCCGTCTCAAAAGCGACGGCCCGCAGCGAAGGCAAGCGGGTCGTCGCCATGCCCCCACCCTTTTGCCGAATATCTCAGCTGACGGTCGCGTAACACACGATCGGGTGCTATATTTGGGAACCACCACACGATTGAAAGCCCGATGAAAAAAATACCAACGACGCCGCCCGAAAATGACGGCGATGCAGAGCCCCCGTTCTCATCAGAAGAATTCCTCGCCGTCATGGGCGCGGGAAGAACGATAGAGTCCTACGCGAAAGGTGCGGAGATCTTCGCACAAGGCGACCTCGCCGACTCGGTCTATTACGTGCAGGGCGGGAAAGTCAAACTCTCGGTGCTCTCGCCCGCCGGTAAGGAAGCGGTTATCGCGGTCTTTAAGGCCGGCGATTTCTTCGGCGAAGGATGCTTGACCGCGCAGCAACGGCGTATGGCGAGCGCGACGGCGTTGGCCGATTGTTCGTTGGTCAAAGTGTCGAAGGCGGCAATGACGCGAACGCTGCACGAAGAATCGGTGTTTTCCGCCCGCTTTATCGAGCATTTATTAACCCGCAACATTCGCGTCGAAGAAGATCTCATCGATCAGCTCTTCAATTCAAGCGAAAAGCGCTTGGCACGCATCTTATTATTGCTGGCGAATTTCGGCAAGCCCGGACAGCCGCAAGAAATCATCGCCGACATCAGCCAGGAAGTCCTCGCCGAAATGATCGGGACGACGCGATCGCGCGTGAGCTTCTTTTTAAATAAATTTCGCAAATTGGGATTTATCGAATATAACGGAAAGATGCACGTCCACAGTTCGTTGTTGAACGTCATCCTGCACGACTAAACGGGGGTTAGGGGAAATTCGACCCGGAGCCGATCGAAACGCAAAAAATCTCGGTCGTGCGTATAAAGCGTCGCTCCGTTTTCAATTGCGCAGGCGGCGAGATGTGCATCGGGCACAAGCGCTCCCCGAACCTGCGCCTCAATCGAAAGCTCGCTGAGGATCTCCCAGTGACGAGTGCTCGGGAGAACGAGGTGCGCGGAGGGCGCCGAGAGCCATTCGTCCACGAGCGAGCAGGCCGTGTCAGTCTCGAACGGCCGCTCGAAGACTCGCGCATCGGTCGCGAGGCGCACGAAGGCGACGATTGTTGCGAGCGGAAACCCGATGGGTTCCGGTTCATTCATGCAGGATTCAAACCATGAGCGCGCACGCTCATGTAATGGCGACGAAGCGTCGTAGGCGTACAAGAGCAGGTTGACGTCGAGGAGTTTCAACGGCGAGTCGCACCATCGAGGCGATCGAGGAGGCTCTCGATATCCGCCAGATTCATGCCCTCGCGGAGTCCTAATGGGTGCGCCCGTACGCAAAACGGCTGCTGGGAGCCGGAGTGCTGCTGCAGTAAGCCGAGGCGTAACGCCTCGTTGACCACGGCTTTGAAGCTGCGACGCGTTCGCCGTGCTTCGTCCGCGAGTCTCTGGGCGACGTCGTCGTCGAGCGTCAAGGTCGTTCTCACATCGTGATGATATCTAATAGGCATCATGATGTCAAAGCCCCGCGCTGACGAGGCGCTCGAGGCTTCGGTAGCCGATCGCTTCGGCGACGTGCTCCGCCGCAATCTGCTCGCTTCCGGCAAGATCGGCGATCGTGCGCGCAACGCGTGCGAGCCGGTCGACGGCGCGCGCTGAAAATTGCCGCTTCGCGCTCGCACGTTCCATAAGTTTGAGCGCCGCACCGTCGAGCGCGCAAAGCGTGCGCACCGCCGCGGCGGGAATATCGGCGTTCGCGCTGAGCCCGAGGTGGGCGAGCCGATGCACTTGCCGCTCGCGTGCGGAGAGGACGCGCAGGCGTACCTGCGCCGACGATTCCGCGCCTTCGCGCCGCACCATATCGTCGAACGGAACGCGCGCGATTTCGATCTGAAGATCGATGCGATCGAGCAGCGGCCCCGATAACTTGTTGGCGTACCGTGCGACCGCGGCATCGTCGCAGCGACACTCGGCGTTCCGCACGCCGCGAAAGCCGCAGGGGCAGGGATTCATCGACGCGACGAGTTGAAAGCGTGCCGGATAGCAAAAACTCCCGGCCGCGCGCGCGATCGTTACGACGCCTTCTTCGAGTGGTTGCCTGAGGACCTCGATCGTGCTGCGCGAAAACTCCGGCAGCTCGTCGAGAAAAAGCACCCCGTTATGCGCGAGCGATATCTCACCGGGGCGCGCATTGCTGCCGCCGCCGACGAGCGCTACGTGGCTAATCGTGTGGTGGGGAAAGCGAAACGGGCGAACGCGCACGATTCCGCGCTCGCTCCCCAAAACGCCGGCGATGCTGTAAATTTTCGTTACGTCGAGCGCCTCGTTAAGCGTCATCGGTGGTAAGATGCCCGGCAAGCGGCGCGCCAGCATCGTCTTCCCGCATCCCGGCGGGCCCACGAAGAGCAAATTGTGCCCGCCCGCCGCGGCTATTTCGAGCGCCCGTTTCGATGCGATCTGCCCGCGAACGTCGGCGAGATCGCCGTGCGCTGCAGCGTCGTGCCGCTGCAATTCCGGTGGTGAGGTGCGTTTGCGCCAGCGTTGCCCGTTTCCGGAGACCGTTGCGACGGCATCGGCGAGGGAGTCGAGTGCGTAGAGTTCGATGCCGTCGACGAGCGAGGCTTCGTCGAGATTGCTGCGCGGAATCAGGAACTCGGTAAAGCCGGCATGCTTCGCCCCGAGCAGCATCGGTAAGAGCCCCGCGATGGGGCGCAGCGAGCCGTCGAGTGCGAGCTCGCCGAGCGCGATGAAGCTGCGGAGCCGTTCCGGCGGGACTTGTTCGTCGATGGCGAGCAACGCGAGGGCGATCGCCATATCGAAAGCCGGGCCCTCTTTGCGAAGATCCGCCGGAGAGAGATTCACCAACAGGCGTCCCGCTGGAAATGCAAAACCGGAATTAAAAATCGCGGCGCGAACGCGATCGCGAGCTTCGCCGAGCGCGCGGTCCGGTAAGCCGACGATAGCGAAGGCCGGCGTACCGGCGGAGCTGTCGGCTTCAATGCCGACGATATAGCCGTCGATGCCGTGCATCGCGGCCGAAAAGGCGCGGCTGAGCATATCGCTCGTCCTTTGCGACGGTAGAGCGTTGCGACAAGAGCTCCAACGAAAGTATGCATGCTCTCGCTCGTTGCGGGGTACAAACGAGAGTACGAGGTGTACGATGACGCAAACCATTGAATACGAATCCAAACTCTACGCCGATCGTGCCCATGCCGAACGAACGCTCGATAGACTCCATGCAGCCGGTTACGATGACGACCGCATCAGCCTGATCGTCAGCGAAGCCGACCTTCCCGTGGACCGAAATTTCGAAAGCGATACGTCGCCGATGGCGATCTCCGGCGGCTTCGGCGATAACGGCGGCGTGCTCGGTGCAGCGACCGGTGCGACGATCGGCGCCGTCATCGCGGCGGCCTCGACCGCTGCCGTCATCGCGGCGACCGAGGGAATCGCCGCGCCGTTCGTCGCAGGGCCGTTGGCCGCAACACTCGCGGGAGCGAGTTTCGGGGCGGTCGGCGGCAGCATCATCGGCGGGCTACTCGAACTTGGGGCGGAGGCCGAAGATTGGCGGGTCGGCGTTCGTAACGGCGGCGTCGCGGTCATCGTGGCACTCAAGTCGCACGCGGATCGAAAGCTCGTCCGTCGCGCGCTCATGCATTAGCTCCGTTATGGGTCGGGGCGTGGGTCTCGCGTGCGGAGCGACGAGCTAATCGATGCGTTTCTGAAAGCGCGTCACCGCGAAGATAAACACCCCGAGCCCGAGGGCTGCGAGGAGAGCGATCTGCGGCCAAAGATAATCGATCCCGATGCCTTTGATGATAATGCCGCGCACGATGACGAGAAAATACGTGAGCGGTACGAGGTAGGAGAGCGCCTGCAAGGGGACGGGCATTGCGTCGACCGGGAAAATAAAACCGGAGAGTAACATGCTCGGCATTAAGAAGAACTGGATAAGCTGAATCGCCTGAATATACGTTTTAGCGACCGTCGATACGAGAATGCCGGTTCCTAACGTTGTGAAAAAAAATACGAGCACCGTAAAGTAGAGCAAGAGCACGCTTCCGGCGACCGGGACGCCGAACCAAAGGACGGCCATCAACAGGATCGCGGTAACGTTGATGTAGCCGATCGTCATGAGCGGGAGCATTTTCCCAAGCATGAGCTCCGAGGAGCGAATCGGGCTCACGACGAGCTGTTCGAGCGTCCCCAGCTCGCGCTCTCGGACGATGGTGCTCATGCTCAGGAACGTCATCGTGAATTGCATCACCAGTGCGAGCACGCCGGGAACGATAAAGACTTCTTGGCGAAGCGCCGTGTTATACCAAGCGCGCGCGCGAATATCGACGCCGATCTTCGGAATCGGAATGCCGCGCTTTATGGCGGCTTTGCGCTGGATGCCGGCGCTCACGCTGGCGCCGATCGCTTGAGCGACCGATAGGCTCGTGCGCGCGGCGGTTGCGTCGGAGGCATCGACGGCGACCATTACTTGCGGCGTCTTCCCCCGATGCAGCAGCGATGCATAATTCGGCGGAATGACGATACCGGCGAGCGCCCGTCCATCGGCGATCCGCCGCACCACGCCGCCCATGCTCTGCGCGCGGTACTTCATCGAAAAGTACTGCGAGTTGGAAAAAGCTTCGAGCAGTTGTCTGCTCTCCGCACTGCGCGACAGATCCCAGACGACCGTCGGCTGGTACCGAACGTCGCTGGAGAGATACCCGTATAAAACGACTTGAATCAGCGGCAGCAACATCGTTGCGGCGACGGTACGCTTATCGCGGAAGAACTGCGTGTATTCCTTGCGCGCGATGGTCCAGGCGCGTCGCCAATTCATGGCGATCCCACCACGCTGGCGAAGACGTCTTCGAGCGACGGTACCACGGGCTGCGGAGGCCGTGCGTTGAGACCGGTGGCGGCGAGCGCCGAGCCGAGCCGTTCGATATCTCCCGTGCTTGCGAGCGCGACGTGCAGTGAGGAACCGTAGAGCCCCGCTCCACGAACGAACGGCAGCGTTTCGATTGCTTCCAGGACACCGACGCAGTCGTCGGAGAGAATTTCGACCATCGTGCCGATTTGCGGTAGGTGTTTTAACGATTCGGGCGTTCCGGAGGCGACGATCTTCCCGTTATAAATCATCGCCAGTCGGTTGCAGTGTTCGGCTTCATCGAGATAGTGCGTGGTGACCATGACGGTCGTGCCCTCATCTGCGAGGCCGACGATAATATCCCAGAACTCGCGCCGCGAGACCGGGTCGACGCCGGCGGTCGGCTCGTCGAGAAAAATCATCTGTGGAGCGTGGAGCAGCGTGCACGCGAGCGCGAGCCGCTTGCGGTAGCCGCCCGGGAGCGCCCCGGCAAGTTGGTTGCGCCGTTCGCTCAACCCGGTGCGTTGCATCCAGGCGGCGATGCGCTCTTCGCCTTCGCGTCCGCTCATGCCGTAGAGTCCGGCGTAAAAGCGCACGTGTTCGATCACGGTAAGATCGGCCCATAACGTCGATCCTTGGGACATATACCCGATGCGCAACTTGACGGCCTCGGGGTCGCGAGCGACATCGATCCCCAGCACCTCTGCCGTCCCTTCGCTGGGAGCCAAGACGCCGCAGAGCATGCGTATCGTCGTCGACTTCCCCGATCCGTTCGGGCCGAGGAAGCCCCAAATTTCCCCGGCTTGAATATCGAACGAGATCGCGTCGACGGCGACGAAGGAGCCGAAGCGTCGTGTGAGCGACTCGACGTGGACGCTGGTCGTCATGCGCTCAACTTCGCGACGAATGCGTCCTCGAGGGAGGGCGGGACGTTCCGAAACGCTCCGTCGTCGATTCCGACCGCTTGCAACCGACGCCGAAAATCCGGAATGCTCGTTTCGGCTGAGTCAACGAGGACGTGCAGGGCGTCGCCGAACATCTCGACGCTTCTGACCGAAGGGATTCCGTGCAGCGCTCTCCGTGCGTCACGGTAGCGCGAGCAACGCACCTCTACCACCTCGCCGTGCAACGCCGCTTTGAGTTCGGCGGGCGTGCCGACGCTGACGATCTTTCCGTCGGTCATAAAGGCGACCCGCGTCGCTCGTTCCGCTTCGTCCATATACGGCGTACTGACGAAGATCGTCGTCCCCGAGCGATTGATACCGTACAGCAGACGCCAGAATTCTCGGCGCGAAATGGGGTCGACGCCCGCCGTCGGCTCGTCGAGCAGGATCGTGTTCGGACGATGAATGAGCGTACAAGCCAACGCAAGCTTCTGTTTCATCCCGCCGGAGAGCGCTTCTGCGAGACGATCGGCGAAATCGCCGAGCGCGAAATCGGCGAGCAAGGATCGCGCACGGGCCTCAAAATCGGATCGCGGTATCCCGAAGATCGCTCCGTAAAAGCGGAGGTTCTCCATAACCGAGAGATCGGGATAGAGGCTGAATCGCTGCGGCATATACCCGACCGCACTCTGCACGCGTTCCGTTTCGGTGATGACGTCGATTCCGTCGACGAGCGCCCCACCTTCGTCGGCTGCGAGCGCGCCGCAGACCAGACGCATCAGCGTCGTCTTCCCCGCCCCATCGGGGCCGACCAAGGCGAATATTTCGCCGCTCGCTACGTCGAGCGAGAGCCGATCGACGGCGGTGGTCGCGGCGAAGCGGCGCGTCAGCCCCGTCAACTGCAAGGCCACGCTCATCGCTCACCCATGAATCACCGCGTCGGCGGGGAGGCCCGGTTTGAGCGTTTCGGTCGGGTCCTGAAATTGAATCTTGATGCGAAAGACGAGGTAGTCGATTCGCTCGGATTTCGTTTGCACGTTCTCCGGCGTGAACTCGGCGTTGGTGGCGATCTCGCTCACCGTTCCGTGAAAAATCCTGCCCGGCATCCCGTCGACGGTGGCTTCCGCGGCCATTCCCGCTTTAACGTGCGGGAGATCGCTCTCGCTGACGTACACGTAGAGATAGGGATGCGTGAGGTCGCCGACGGTCAGGACGGCGGCCCCGGGCTCGATAAGATCACCGACTTCGAAGTTGTGCGAGAGCACCACGCCGTCGAAGGGCGCGACGAGTTCGGTTTCGCGAACTTGGTCCGCGGCGATACCGACCTGTGCCGATGCCTGCGCGACCTGCGCCTCCGCATCGGCGAGCTGTGCCGCACGTTGACGCACGAGTTCGCGTTGTGCGCGAGCGGTTCGATAGGAGGCTACGGCCTGCCCCTGTTGCGAACGCGACGCGATGACGCCGAAACGCCGGATCTGCACCGTGCGGAGATCGGCGCGCGCGAGTGCGACGGCATCCTGGCGCGCTCGTAGTTGCGCCGCCGCGCTCGCATAGTTGTCGCGGGCATCGTCGAGAACTTGTTTGGCAATATCGCCGGTGCGGACGAGGTTCTGGTCGCGCTCGTAATCGAGGCGCGTCCTGGCGTAGGTCGCGCGCGCGGCGACGAGTTGGGCCTCCGCTTGGTCGAGCGCGAGCGAGGTTGCCCGACGTTCGATGCCGAGCGTCTCGCTCGCCGTGCCGAGATTCGAACGTGCGATCGCGACGCCCTCACCCGCCTGAGCGAGCGTCGCGGTGTAGGTCGCTTCCTGCAGTCGGTAGGCGGCGCGCGCCGCAGCAACCTGCGCCGTGGCGGCGTGAAGTTGCGCTCGTGCTTGGCGAAGTCGCAACGTGGGGTCGAGGCGCTCCAGAACGGCGAGGATCTCTCCCTTTCGCACCGATTCGCCGTCGTGGACTCGCAGTTGAATGAGCCGTCCTTCGACCTTCGATGCGACATCGCTCTGCGTGACTTCGATCGTTCCCGAAGCGGCGATGCCGCCGGTGCCGTGTCCGCGGAAGAACAGCAGCGCGAGGATCGCGAGCGCAACGATCGCTGCCGCGACGATCGTTGCTCGGCGGTGCGTGTGGAAATAGGTCATCGCTATCGGCCTGCGAAGAGCCAGATGAGCAGCGGCACCGAGACGAGCATCGCGAAAATCTGTGCCGCGACGATCCACGGACGGTCGAGCGGGTCGCGTTCGGGGTGCGCGAGGATGCTGCCGAAGCCGCGGCCGGATCGTTCGCGCAGAAGCGACGCGTAGACGATCTCGCGCGCACGTTCGAGTGGGTCGCTCTGGGTTTGCCTCATGGCGGGCCTCCTGCCCGACGAGCATAGGACGGCACGGTGAAGGAGCTAAGAAGGCTGCATGAAGAGCGACGTTCCGCTGCCGGGGCTGCTTCTGCCGACGCCGTTCGGTCGTTCGCTACTGGTGGAATTCGACCGCGAGCGGATAATACGGAGCGATTTCGTCCTCCGTCCGAAGGTCGCCGTACGCGCGACGAATGCGTTCGGTCGCGAGATCGAGCGACAGGTCGGCGCATATTTCGCGCGCCGTTTGGAGCGTTTCGATCTCCCGCTCGCCCTCGACGGATCGCCCTTTGCGCGCCGTGCGTGGGAATTCGTTGCGCGCACCGCCTTCGGCGATCGACTCAGCTACGGTGAGGTCGCTCGTTTGCTCGGAGCTCCGCGCTCCCACCGTGCCGTCGCGGCCGCGATGTCGCGGGCGCCGCTCGCACTCTTCGTGCCCGCCCATCGCATTCTGGGTGCCGACGGGCGGGTGAAGGGCGCGAGCCCGCGTTCCCTGCGGGCCCGGCTGCTCGCGTTCGAAGGGCGCGGTCTCGTGGGGGAACGCACGCGGTAAGCGCGTACCCTGCCGCCCATGCATCTCACCGCACTCGATTGGTGGATCGTCGTGCTCTCGTTGGGGATCACGTTCGTGCCCGCCATCGTTCTCGCCCGGCGCGCCGGCCGCAACACCAGCGAGTTCTTTGCCGCGGGGCGGCAAGCGCCGTGGTGGTTGATCGGTATTTCCCTCGTCGCGACGACTTTTTCCACCGATACGCCCAATTTGGTAACGAATATCGTGCGCGAAGGCGGCGTCGCGGGGAATTGGGTGTGGTGGTCGTTCTTGCTCACCGGCCTCGCTACGGTCTTTTTTTACGCACGGCTTTGGCGCCGTAGCGGCGTGCTCACCGATCTCGAATTCTACGAAATGCGCTATTCGGGCGCCGGCGCTCGCGCCGTGCGCGGATTTCGAGCGGTCTATCTCGGTTTGCTCTTCAATTGGTTTATTATCGCGACCGTCAATCTCGCGCTCACCAAAATTTGCGGGATTCTTTTCGGATGGACGAACGTCGAGACGCTCGCCATCGCGGTCGTCGTTCCGATTGTGTTTGCGGCGACGGCGGGGCTCTGGGGCGTGATGGTGACCGATACGATTCAGTTTCTCATCACGATGAGTTCGGCGATCGCCGCGGCGTACTTCGCCCTACGCGCGCCGCACGTCGGCGGGCTCGCCGGGCTCTTTTCGCAGATCCGCGCCGTCCATCCGCATTGGCTCTCGTTCTTTCCCAATTTCAACAACTGGCCGACGGCGCTGGCGATCTTCGTCATTCCGCTCACGGTGCAATGGTGGTCGGTCTGGTATCCGGGTGCGGAGCCGGGCGGGGGGAGTTACGTCGCGCAGCGCATGCTCGCGGCGCGCAGCGAACGCGATGCGATGGGCGGCACTCTCGCTTTTCAAGCGATGCATTACGCACTGCGGCCGTGGCCCTGGATTATCGTCGCGCTCGCTTCGACGATCGTCTATCCCACCGTTCACGATATCGCGCTGCGTTTTCCGCACGTGCAACCGGCGCTGCTGGGGAACGACATCGCGTATCCGGCGATGCTCGTCTTCCTTCCGGCGGGATTCGCCGGTTTTATGGTCGCCGGCATCTTCGCCGCCTATCGTTCCACCATCGAAACCCATCTCAATTGGGGCACGTCCTATCTCGTGCACGATCTCTATCGACGTTTTATGGCGCCGGGGCGCGAGGAACGGCATTACGTGGTCGCGGGGCGACTCGTCACCATCCTCATCGCGCTCGGCGGCGTCGGCGTGACGTTCTTGCTCGGTACCGCTCGGCAGGGCTTCGACCTTCTACTCTCCATCGGTGCGGGGACCGGGCTGCTCTATCTCCTTCGCTGGTTTTGGTGGCGCATCGATGCGGCGAGCGAGATCGCCGCGATGGCGGTCTCGTTTCTCATCGCGATTGCATTTTTTATCGCCGGCAAATTCGGGCACGCGGTCGATCCGACGACCTCGCTGCTCATCGGCGTCGGCGTCACTACCGTGGCGTGGCTCGGCATCACGCTGCTCTTTCCGCCGAAAGACGAGCGCGTGCTCGTCGAATTCTACCGGCGCGTTCACCCGCCGGGCCCTGGCTGGAAGTATCTACGCGAACGCTACGGACTGCCCAAATCGCAGGATTCGCCTGCCGCCGCACTTGCGGGCTGGGTGCTTGGGCTCGCCGCGATCTACGGCGTGCTCTTTGCGACCGGCGCGTGGTTGCAGGGCGCTTGGTTGCCGGCCTGGGTATGGAGCGCGGTGACCCTCGTCGCGACGCTGGGGCTCGTACTCGTGATTCGTCGGCTCTGGGAGGGAGACGAAGGCGCTGCCGAGACCGAACGCCAACCTTCAGCGCGCGAATCCTAAGGCTCGTTCGCTGTTGCGTGATACGAAAGGGGACCCCGTGAAGATTCTTCGTCGTTCGGCTATCGTGGCGGTGCTTGCGCTGGCCGCATGCTCCTCCCATGGCGCTTCGAAATCCGGCGCCGCCTCGGGAGGGAGTGCGACGAGCGCGCCGACCAAGACGATCGGCGTCTCCATTCAGAATCGCGAAGCGCAGTTTTATCAAGAGATGGAAGCCGGCATGCGCGCCGAGGCGAAAAAATACGGTTACGCGCTCAACGTCGTCGACGCCAATCGCGATAACGCGCGACAGCAATCGCAGGTGGAAGATTTCATCTCGAAGCACGTGAATGCGATCGTTCTGACACCCTACGATTCGAAGGCGATCGGCAGCGCGATCGTCGAAGCGAATCGAGCGAAGATCCCGGTCTTCACCGCCGATATCGCGAGCACCAGCAACCGGGGCGTCGTCGTCGCGCATATCGCCAGCGATAACGTCGAGGGCGGTATGGAGGCGGGCAAGCTGATCTGCAAGGCGATCGACGGGACCGGCGAGGTCGCCGTCGTCGACGAGCCCGAGGTGACGAGCGTTCAAGATCGCGTCCGCGGCTTCAAAGAATATCTCGCCGCATCGTGTCCGAAGGCTAAAATCGTCGCCGACGTCGATTCCGGCGGGCAACGCGATAAAGCCGCAAACGATGTCGGCGATATCCTTCAGAGTCACCCGCACCTCCGCGGAATTTTCGGCATCAACGACGATTCGGCGCTCGGTGCGCTCACGGCGGTTCGCGCCGCCGGGATGGCCGGTAAGGTCGCGATCGTCGGTTTCGACGCGACGCCCGAGGCCCGCACCGCAATCGCGAAGGGCGAAATGTACGGCGACGTCGTGCAGCACCCCGACCAAATCGGGAAAATGGTGATCGACACGTTGCACGATTATTTCGCCGGTAAGGTTCCTCCGAAAGTGGTGAAGGTGCCCGTGGGAACGTACACCGCCGCCGACGCGAAGAAGGCGCCCTAAGTCATTTCCGACGCACCGCTGCTGGAGATGCGCGCGATCGGGAAATCGTTTCCCGGCGTCCGCGCACTCGCCGATGTCTCGATCTTCGTCCGTAGCGGCGAAGTCTTGGCATTGGTCGGCGAGAATGGTGCCGGTAAATCGACGCTCATGAAGATTCTCTCCGGCGCGCAGCCCGCAGACACCGGAGAAATTTTCATCGACGGCGAGCGCGTGCGCATCGCCTCCCCGCGCGATGCCGAGCGCCTCGGAATCGGGATGATCTACCAAGAGTTCACGCTCGTGCCGCAATTCGATGCCGTCGCCAATATTTTTCTCGGAAAAGAGCCGCAACGCGGTCCATTCCTCGACGATGCGGCGGCGCGTGCGCGTGCCATCGAGTTGATCGCCGA
Organism: bacterium; assembly: GCA_021781095.1. The sequence continues at coordinate 3,192 of JAJXXM010000179.1, read as the reverse complement.
GTTCGGAATCGATATTCCGCTCGACCGTCCCGTCGGCGAGCTCTCGGTCGGCATCCAGCAACTCGTCGAGATCGCGAAGGCGCTCGCGAAAAACGTGCGCGTGTTGGTGATGGACGAACCCACGGCGGCACTCTCCGAGCGAGAGATCGATCGGCTCTTCGAAATCGTGGCGACGCTCAAAAGCAAGGGCGTGGGCATCGTCTATATCTCGCATCGCATGGAGGAGTTAGCGCGCGTCGCCGATCGCGTCACCGTCCTGCGCGACGGAGCGAGCATCGATACGCGCGCGGCTTCGGCGTTTCCCATCGACGAGATTTTGCAGGCGATGGTCGGGCGCCCGGTCGACGCGCGCTTTCCGGATCTTCCCGCCGTGGCGGCCGATGCCCCGATTCGGCTCGCGGTCGCCGGGCTCACCGCGCGCGGCGTTCGCGACGTGCGCTTCGAGGTTCGTGCTGGGGAAATTCTCGGTCTCGGAGGGCTCGTCGGCGCAGGGCGAACGGAGATTTTGCGGGCGGTTGCGGGTGCCGATCCTGCGGCCGGTTCGGTCGCCGTCGACGGCAAGGCGCTGCACGCACGGACGCCGGCCGGCACCATCGCGGCGGGCATCGCGTTCGTTACCGAAGATCGCAAGGCGCAAGGGCTCGTGTTGGGCATGAGCGTGCTCGCAAACACGACGCTCGCGCATCTCGATCGTTTCGCGCGTGCGTTCGGGTGGTTGGACGCCCCCGCCGAGGAGCGAGCGAGCGAAACGATGGTCGAACGGTTGCGCATTCGCACCCCGAATACCGCGCAATTGGTCGCCAATCTCTCCGGCGGAACGCAGCAAAAAGTCGTCCTCGCGAAGTGGCTCCTCGGGGAGCCTCGCGTGCTCTTGCTCGACGAACCGACGCGAGGGATCGACGTAGCGGCGAAGGCGGAAATTTACGAACTCATGGTTGGGCTGGCGAAACAAGGAGTGGCGATCGTCATGGTGAGTAGCGAACTTCCCGAACTCTTGGGCATGAGCCATCGCATCTGCGTGGTGCGGCAGGGCAGCATCGTCGCGGAGTTCTCGCGCGCGGAGGCGAGCCCGACCAACGTGATCGCGGCGGCGAGCGGAGCGGCGGCATGAACCCGCGCCTGCGATTGATCGGCACGATCCTCGTGCTGCTGGCGTTGGTGATCGGCGTCAATATCGCCGCACACGGCTCGTTTCTCGAACCGAGCAACATCGTCCGTGTCCTCCGACAGATTACCTACAATTGCATTCTCGGCGTCGGCGAAACGTTCACGATTCTTACCGCGGGCATCGATCTTTCGATCGGGTCGCTCGTCTCGCTGACCGGCGTCGTCATGGCGTTGCTGGCGAACTCGTTGCACCTCACCGGCTTTGCGTTGGTCGCGGTGGTTTTGCTCGCCGGGATCGGGCTCGGTGCCGGCGCCGGGTACGTGAACGCGCTCCCCGTCGTTCGCCTCAATCTCCCGCCGTTCATCACGACGTTGGCGATGATGCAGGTCGCGCTTGGAATCTCGTACATCATCTCGCACGGGCGCCCCGTGCCGCTGAACTCGAATGCGTTCAATAGTATCGGCATCGGATCGTTTCTCGGCGGGCTCTCGGCAAAACTCCACCTTCCCGCGTTGCCGATTCCGGTACTGTGGATGGCCGTCGTCGTCATTATTTGTTCGCTCTTGCTCGAAAAAACGCGTTTCGGCCGGTCGATTCTCGCACTCGGCGGGAACGAAGAAGCGGCGCGCCTCGCCGGTATCGCCGTGCATCGCGTGAAGACGATGGCCTACGTTATCAGCGGCATCTGCGCCGCGATCGCCGGCTTTCTCTATATGGCGCTCTTCTCGACCGGGTCGCCGCAGACCGGGACCGGCGACGAGATGCTCAATGCGATCGCCGCCGTCGTCGTCGGCGGTACGAGCCTCGCAGGCGGGCGCGGAACGATCGTCGGCACCTTCTTCGGCGCGCTCTTGATCGGATTGCTCGACAATGCGATGAACCTGCTCAACATCGACTCCTACTTGCAGAAAGTCGTGCTTGGTGCGGTCATCCTGCTCGCCGTCGCACTCGATGAAATTCGAAAGCGGTACCTCGCCGCGCGGTGACGACGAGATACCGCTTTCGAAACGCCTCGGGAGATCGGCCGATTAGAACGGAAAGTCGTTCTGCGTCAGTCCCACGTTGAGATGGAGGTTGAGGAAGGACTGGTCGAGCACCGCCGTCTTTCCCTGATACCAAATATTGCGCACCGGGAAGTGCGTTTTATCCGAGAAATAAATCAGCATCGAGGTAATTCCGTCGTTCGCCGCCGGGTCCGCGACTTTTAAAAAGACGCGTTGCGTCGGTACGCCGTCGACGTTGCCGCCGGCGCCCTGCGAGAGCGTGCCGGGTGTGCTTTGATACTTGGCGACGATATTCTGAATGAGCCCGTCGGGAATGGTGTACCCGCGCAGCGAGACCGCGCGCCCGTCGTGGAGGCCCACTTTGAGGTGGATACCCGAGAGGAAGCCGCCCTGGTGCCCGCTGACTTGGTCGCCGCCGGCCCAGACGCCGCCCGAGCCCTGTCCGTCCCCCGAGATGATGAGGGTCTTCGCGAAATGGGGTTTCATGAACGAATACTGGTAGACGCGGTTTTGCGTCGCCGAGCCTTTGACTTCGTGCGAACGGAGCTGCACGGTGTAGTCGTGTACGTGCGAGAACGCCGCGTCGAACGCTGCGAGTGCCGGCGCTTTGCCGGCGGCGAGCGCGGAGAGCGGCAGGGTTGCGGCGGCGACGAGCGCTACTGCGGCGGCGCCGAGCCGTGAAAACGATTTCATGGGATTGGGATCCTCCTCAATGATGAGAACGTTCCCAGGCGCGTTCGCGTTATGGAGCCTTCTCGCCCTGCTCGCCCTGTTCGAATCCGAGCTGATCGACGAGCAGGTTGCCGTGCTTGCCCTCCACGCCGATGATCACGTCGCACTTGGCCTCGGCCGCGATCTCTTCGATGGTCCGGCTCAGGGGGGCGCCGGTATACTTCCCTTCGCGGAAGGAGCCCAGAATGATGAGGTTTGCGCGCTCGCGCTTGGCGATATCGCGCACCGCCTGCTTCGTGGAGCGAGCTTTGACGGTCTCGGTCCGGAGGTTGATATCGGCCTTTGCTGCGATCGCCTGCGCCGCACCGAGCGCGTCGAGCGCCCGACGCTCCTCATCGGTCATCTCGG
>JAJXXM010000323.1 GCA_021781095.1 bacterium | reverse complement strand
GAAGCAACTCGTGAAAGGTTTCGCCCAGTTTCTCGTCCGCGGGAGGGTGGTCGATCTCGCGGTCGCCTTCGTCATCGGCGGCGCGGCCGGAAGCTTCATCAACTCGTTCGTCACGAATTTGTTCTCGCCGCTCCTCGCCGCCGTCATCGGCCAGCACGAGTTTTCGCACGCGCACGTCGTGCTGAATCACTCGTCGATTACCTACGGGAAATTTATCGACTCGTCGATCTCGTTTCTGCTCGTCGCCGGCGCGGTCTATTTCTTCGTGATCGTTCCCTCGAATCGCCTCGCCGTCAACGGCGTGCTCTCGGGGCTTTCGAGCCCGACGCTCAAGAAATGCCCCGAATGCGCCGCCGAGATTCCGAAGAGCGCTCGCCGCTGCATGTACTGCACGCAGGTCGTCGAGCCGAGCTAAACCGTCGCGACCGCCCGTTCCACCTCGAACGTGAGCCGTTCGGCCGACGCATCGTATCCGACGCGCACGCTATCGCCGTCGTGAATATCGCCGGCGAGAATTTTCCGGCCGAGCGGCGTTTCCAGCTCGCGCTGTATCGTTCGTTTGATCGGGCGAGCGCCATAGGCGGGTTCGTAGCCGACGCTCGCGATATGCTGCGTTGCCGCGTCGTCGAGATCGAGAGTAATTCGACGCTGCGCTAGACGCTCGCGCAACCGCTCGAGCTGGATTCCGACGATCTCGGCCAATTGCGAACGGTCGAGCGCGTGGAAGACGACGATCTCGTCGACGCGATTGAGGAACTCCGGGCGGAAATGCGCCTTCAGCTCGTCGAGCACCGTCGCGCGCATGACCGAGTATTCGGCATCGGAGCCGCCGTCGCGGTAGTCGAGGATGCGATGGCTTCCGATATTCGAGGTCATCACGAGGATCGTATTTTTGAAATCGATCGTTCGCCCTTGGCCGTCGGTGAGGCGCCCGTCGTCGAGAATCTGCAAGAATATATTGAAAACGTCGGGGTGCGCTTTTTCGATTTCGTCGAAGAGCACCACGCAATATGGGCGGCGGCGGACCGCTTCGGTCAACTGCCCGCCTTCGTCGTATCCGATATATCCCGGCGGCGCGCCGATAAGGCGTGCGACGGTGTGCTTCTCCTGGTACTCCGACATATCGACGCGGATCAGCGCGCGTTCGTCGTCGAAGAGGTATTCGGCGAGCGCGCGCGCGAGCTCGGTTTTGCCGACGCCGGTCGGGCCGAGGAAGATAAACGAACCGATCGGACGATGGGGATCGGCGAGACCGCTGCGCGAGCGCAGCACCGCCTCCGCGACGCTATCGACCGCCTCGTTCTGTCCCACCACGCGGCGATGCAACTCGTCGTCGAGATGGAGCAGCTTCTGCTTCTCGCCTTCGAGGAGCTTGCTCACCGGAATCTTCGTCCACCGTGCGATGACCTCGGCGATATCTTCTTCGTCGACCTCCTCCTTCGCCAAGCGGCCACCCTGAGCGGAATCGAGGCGTGCCTCTTCCTCGGCGAGCTGCCGCTCGAGCGTCGCGAGTTGCCCGTAGCGTAATTCTGCGACGCGGTTGAGATCGTATTGCCGTTCGGCGCGCTCGATCTCCACCTTCGCCGCATCGATGCGCTCGCGAAGATCGCGCAGCGTCGTCGCGCCGCTCTTTTCGATATCCCACTGCGCGCGCAAGCGCGACCGTTCGTCTTGAAGCGTGGCGAGTTCGCGTTCGAGCGACTCGAGCCGGTCCTTACTGCCGGTATCGCTCTCGCGTTTGAGCGCCTCGCGCTCGATCTCCAGCTGCATGGTGCGGCGCGAGACTTCGTCGAGCTCCTGCGGCATCGAGTCGATCTCGGTGCGCAGCTTCGCCGCGGCCTCGTCGACGAGATCGATGGCCTTATCCGGCAAGAAGCGATCGCTGATATACCGGTCGCTCAGCATTGCGGCCGCGACCAACGCGCTATCTTTAATGCGAACGCCGTGATGCGCTTCGTATTTTTCTTTGAGTCCGCGCAGAATCGAAATGGTATCTTCGACGCTGGGCTGGTCGACGATGACGGGCTGGAAGCGCCGTTCGAAGGCCGCGTCTTTCTCAATATACTGGCGATATTCGTCGAGCGTCGTCGCACCGATGAGGTGGAGTTCGCCACGCGCGAGCATCGGCTTGAGCAGGTTGCCGGCATCCATCGATCCTTCGGTCTTGCCGGCGCCGACGACCGTGTGCAATTCGTCGATGAAGAGCACGATGCGCCCCTCCGATTTTGCGACGTCCTTCAGCACCGCTTTCAGGCGCTCTTCGAATTCGCCGCGATATTTCGCACCGGCGATCAGCGCGCCCATATCGAGCGAGACGAGGCGGCGCTCTTTCAAACTTTCGGGAACGTCGCCGCGCACGATCCGCTGCGCGAGCCCTTCGACGATCGCGGTTTTGCCGACGCCGGGTTCGCCGACGAGCACGGGATTGTTCTTCGTACGGCGTGAGAGCACTTGGACGACGCGCCGAATCTCTTCGTCGCGCCCGATCACGGGATCGAGTTTGCCACGCTCGGCATCGAGCGTCAGATCGCGCCCGTAGCGCTCGAGCGATTTATAGGTTCCCTCGGGATCCTTGCTGCTCACTCGTTGGTTTCCGCGTACCTCGCGAAGGGCGCGCAAAATCGCGTCTTCGCTCAACCGCGATTCGCGGAAGATCGCGCCGATCGCGCCGCCCGCTTGCGCCATCGCCAGCAAAACGTGTTCGACGGAGACGTAATCGTCGCCGAGTTTTTTCGCCTGGGCGTCGGCGGCGTCCATGACGCGGGAGAGCTCGGGCGAGAGCGAGACCTGCGCGCTCTCGGCGTTCGGCCCGCTCAAGCGCGGAAGGCGCCCGATTGCGGCGTCGGCCGCGCGGGCGATCGCCTTGGGGTCGCCCCCGGCTTTGGTGAGGATATCGGCGGCGATGCCGCGCTCCTGGTCGATAAGGGCGGCGAGAAGATGTTCGGGCGTCGTCTGGGTGTTGCGCTCCGCGAGCGCGCGGCTATAGGCCGCATTCAAGGCATCCGAGACGCGTTCGGTCAAGCGATCGACGTTCATACACTCCTATAATACCGCCGCCGATGCGAACGGTTACAGGGGTAACCTTCTCGATTTCTTCCTAACGGATCGAGAACGTGAAGAGCGCTGCGGCCTTGACCTCCAGCGGCTGCGGCAAGATCGTCGCGGGCGTGGAGGCGAACGGGAAACTCGGCAGTTTGAAGCTCTCACCGCCGATGAAATCGTCGAGGAGGATCGGTTTTACCGCGAGCAGCGCCCCGAGGTGCACGCCGGCCGCGCCGGCGATCGCTGCGGCGCGCGCCCGAGCGATGCGTTCGGCGGCGACGAGCGCCTGCGTCCGCGCAGCATCGGGATCGGCGGCTTCGAAGAGCGTGACCCGTTTCGCATCCCAGCCCGCCTTGGTCAACGCCCGGCTCACCGCGACGACGCGATCGGGGGGAACGCGGAGAATCGCGTAGGTCGCATACGCGGTGTGCCCGCTCTTGCTGAGCGATTCGAGCGGAACCATGCTCGCGATCGCCGAGGAATTCAAGCCGAGCGAGGGGAGCATGGCGCGTAACGATGCGCTCGCCTCTGCGCCGAGGGCGGCGTTCGCGGATTTCCCGAGCCGGCTCACGAGCACGCGCTCGACGGGAAGATCGGCGACGAGATCCGTCGGGGTGATTTGCGCGGTCGCGGCGACCGTAATCGTGTGCGGACGGCCGGCGGAAGCGAAGGTTCCCGCGGCGATCGCCGGAGCGCTCGAAGCGACGGCGAGGATGAGAGCGAGAGCAAGGAGCCGTTCGGTTTTCATTCCGGCGCCGTGCGCTACCGGAGGGACGGATTCCTCTCGTTCGCGCGCAACGCACGCACGTCTCCGGTGCGAATCGTGATGCCGCGAGCGTCGAACCACTCCAATAACGGGACCGCAAATTTGCGCGACGTCCCGATGAGGGTGCGGAAATCGGCAACCGTCATCTGCCGGTGCTGCTCCAGATGTCGCTCGACGCGCGCGCGAATCGCCGCGATCTGCGAGGCGCCGTAGAGTTCTTCGCCGACG
>JAJXXM010000219.1 GCA_021781095.1 bacterium | reverse complement strand
GATCACGACGGTGGTGACGAAGAGCGCGAATGCGAGGAGCGGTTTGGTGAGTTCGGGGTGACCGTGCCCAAAGAACACGGCGACGAGCGCGATGCCCAAGACTGCGAGGATCGCCAAACCGGAGACGGGGCTATTGGAGGAGCCGATCAAGCCGGCCATATAGCCGCAGATGGCGGCGACGAAGAGTCCGACGAGCGCGATGTAGACGACCGCCACCAGAATCAGCGGAATTGCAATCGCGGCCGGCAACACGCCTTCGACGAAGATGAACAGGAGAATTGCGAGCGGCACCAAGAGGGCAGCCGAAACACCCGCAACGAGACCGATCGGAATATCGCGTTCGGTCTGCGGCAATTCATTCGCACGCCCTTCGCTGCGCGTGCGCGCGGCGGCGAGAGCGCCACGCAAGCCTTCGATCACCGGGGCGAGCAACTTCAGCAGCGTCCAAATTGCAGCCACGCCGATCGCACCTGCACCGATGAAACGCACGTCGTGGGACCACGCCGCCATCGCAACATCCATCGGCGTCCCGGCGACCGCGGGATGGAGCGCGGTCAAGATCGGAACCAAGATGCCCCAAGCGATGACGATTCCGGCGAGGATCGCCAACCCGACGCTCAAACCGATCAGGTGCCCGGCGCCGACGAGCGCGAGCGAGAGCGAGATTCCGATGCCGGTCGTCGCGTGGCCGAAACGGCGATAGGCGTCGAATTCGCCGATGAAGACGCGCGTTGCGACCACCGCGGCGAATGCCGCCGACGCAATCGAACCGGCGACGATTGCGATGAGCCCGGCCTTCCCTTCTGCCGCACCGCTCTTCGACGAAGCACCGACGCGCAGCACCTCCGCGGCGGCGACGCCCTCCGGATAGGGCAGATCGGAGTTGGTCACCAGCGCGCGACGGAGCGGAATCGTATACATGACGCCGAGGATACCGCCGAGCGCCGCGATGAAGAATGATTCCCAGAACGGGAAGCCGGTCCACCATCCGATCATCACCAAGCCCGGCAACACGAAGATGATCGAGGAGAGCGTTCCGGCCGATGACGCGACGGTCTGCACGATGTTGTTCTCTTGTACGCTGGAATCTTTGAACCAGCGGAGGATCGCCATCGAGATCACGGCTGCCGGTATCGACGACGCAAAGGTAAGCCCTACCTTGAGACCGAGGTAGACATTTGCCGCGGTAAAGAACAGCGTGATGATCGCGCCGATGATGACGCCGCGTAGCGTCAATTCGTGGCTGGTTTTCATGACCGCGCCCTTACGCCGTCGCGGCGCCATTCCATGCTTCGACGCAGGGATCGCCCGTAGGGCGGGAGCATCGACGGCTCCGTGAGCCTCCGCGTTGCGTTTTCAGGAAGCGACGAACTCGATTTCCGCGATCCTCTCCTCACCGTGCGGGCCTGGAACCTTTCCGAAGCAGAGCGTGCGTTCGCCGAGGCGGAGCGGGCACTCGCCGATGGCTATTGGATCGCCGGCTATCTCAACTACGCACTCGGTTCGGCCTTCCACGGACTTCCCGTCGAGGCGAGGTGGCCGCTTCTCACCATCGGCATCTTCGATCGTGCGGCCCCGCGGCTCGGAGAGGAAGCAGCGCTCGAGCGATTCGCACCGCCGCTTCCGCTCTTTAGCGAGCGCGCCTACGAAGGCGCAATCGCCGAGATCGTCGCTGCGATCCGCGACGGCAATGTTTACCAAGTCAATTATTCGGTTCCGTTTCACTTCGCGCTCGCCGGCGATCCGTACGCGCTTTGGTCGGCGATTGCGGCGCGAACCGCTGCACGCTATCAAGCCTTCGTGCACGACGAAGAGCGACTCGCTCTATCGTGGTCACCCGAACTCTTTCTTCGCTTCGAAGGCTCGACGCTCGCCGTTCGCCCGATGAAAGGCACCGCAGCGCTCGACCGAAGCGACGAGCTTTCCAACGAGAAGAACCGCGCGGAGAACCTCATGATCGTCGACGTGCTTCGCAACGATCTCTATCGACTTGGCGCGCGCGTCGAAACGGAATGCCTGCTCGAAATCGAACGGTACCCCACCTTCGCGACGATGACCTCGACGTTACGCGCCCATTTCGTGGGGTCGCCGACGCTTGCGGAGATTTTTGCGGCAACCTTCCCGTGCGCGAGCGTGACCGGCGCTCCGAAGCGCGCCGCGATGGAGCACATCGCACGCCTTGAAACGTCGCCGCGCGAAATCTATTGCGGGAGCATCGGCTATCTTTCCCCGCAACGCCGCGGCTGGTGGAACGTGGCGATTCGCACGCTTCAGAGCGACAGCGCCGCGACGAACATCCGCGTCGGCGGCGGCATTCTTTACGATTCAATCGCCGAGCGCGAGCGCCGTGAGATCGATACGAAGCTCCGTTTCCTCGCCGATGCGGCGCAGATCGAACTCTGGGAAACCCTGGCAAGCGACGCATCCGACGACTCGCTTGCCCGTCATTTGCAACGAATCGCTGATTCCGCCGAGCGTCTCCACGTACCGGTCGATCGCGAGGTACTACGCGCGCGGATCGACGAGGCGCGGAGATCGGCGACGACGCCGATGTTGCTTCGCGTTCGCCTCGACGCTCGCGGCACGATCGCGCTTCATCGCGAGGAACTCCAGCGCCCCGACGCAATCGAGATACTTCTCTCGTCGATGCGCGTTTTCTCCGACGACCCGTGGTTGCGCGTGAAGAGCTCGTATCGACCGGCGCACGAACGCGCCGCGGCTGAGGCTCAGAGCGCCGACTGTTTCGACGCCGTGCTGCTCAACGAACGTGGCGAACTCACTGAAGGGAGCCGTAGCAATCTCTTCCTCCAACGCAACGGGCGGCTGCTGACACCACCGCTTGCTGCAGGGTTACTGCCCGGCATCCTACGCGCCCAGATGCTCGCCGCCGACGACGCCGAGGAAGCGACGCTCTTCCCCGAGGATCTTGAGAACGCGGAAGCGGTCTATCTAGGAAATTCGGCGCGCGGATTGCTCTGTGTGCGCGCGATTCGCCCGCCGGCGAAGCCGGAGATTACCCGAGGATCTTTGCGAACGTATCGGTGAGCCGAGCGATCTCTTGCTGGTCGATCGAGCCGTTCTTTCCCGGCTTGAGACACTGGACGAGGCTCGAGGTCATCAATTGCACCGTCGCCCGTTCGAGCGCCGCTTTCGCAGCGCCCATTTGCTGAGCGATCGCATGACAGTCGCGCCCCTGTTCGATCATCCGACCGATCCCTTGTATCTGCCCTTCGACGCGGCGGAGCCGCATCAGGACATCACCGGCGGTCGCGGCATCGAGGCCGCCCTGCCCTTCGGCCGGAGTGCCCGTCCGTTGCTTTGCCATGCCGATACTCTACCCCGTACTCGGCCATCTTGCAATACCCTAGGGGGTATGGTATTATCCAACCCGTTCCTTTCGCCTTTTTTGGGAGTTTCCGAATGCGTTTCACCGACTCACTTTTGTGCCCGGCGCGCGAGCGTGGCTGGAAAGTTGAAGCCACCGTGCGCGGCATCGCCGGCACATTCGTGCTGGCAAGCCTTGCGCTCTCGCTGCTCGACCGTCGCTGGCTTTGGCTAACGGCATTCGTCGGCGCGAACCTTCTGCAGTCATCCCTCAGCGGGTGGTGCATGATGTCGAATATTCTCGGGGCAATCGGTATCGGAGGGAAAACGCGTGAAGCGTAGCACCGCTGCGGCGTTTGCACTCACCCTCTCCGTTTCGTTAACTGCCTGCGGCGGAAGCGATTCCACAAAGACCGCAGCGCCTGCAATCGACGTTCGCACGACGACGGTGCAGCGTGGTTCGATCGCTGCAACCACCGATTTCTCGGGCTCGTTGACCGCGCTTCATCGAGCGACGGTCGGCGCACTCACACCCGGTCGCATCGATCTTGTAGCGGTCCACGCCGGCGACCGCGTTACGGCCGGCACGATGCTTGCGCGCGTCGATAGCGCGCAGTACTCGGCGATGCTCGCCGGGGCCCGCGCCGGAGCGAGCGCGGCAGGCGCCGGTTCGCAGGCAGCGCTTGCTGGGCTTCAACAGGCGCAAAGCCGCTACGATCTCGCCGCCAAGACCGCACAACGCATGGGCAATCTGTATGCAGCA
>JAJXXM010000232.1 GCA_021781095.1 bacterium | reverse complement strand
CGCCCCCTTCGGCCGAACTCGCTCGACGTTCGCCACGGTTGTCGAAGTCGAGTTACAGAAGGAACGCGCCCGAAGGACTGCCGCACGATATATCGACTGGCTCTGCGAACGTGCGCGGCAACTGCCGTTCGAAGTCGTCGGGATCGAACGGCGCGTCGCACCGACGATCGGTGGGCATCAATTCGTCGGCTTCATCGACCGACTCGATCGCCTCGATATCGACGGTAGTATCGCGGTCATCGATTACAAAACAGGCTCGATCGCCGAAAGCGCAAAGGAATACCGCGAGCGCGTACGCCGATTCGAAGATTTTCAACTGCCGTTTTATTATTGGTCGCAGGAACTCGCAGGCGAACGCGTATCTCGCCTCGCGCTATTGCCGCTGAAGGACCACACGGTTCCGATCGCACCGATCGAACTCGAGGTCGTCGACGCGAGCGCGACGCCTCGCGATAACGGCGTCCGCGGCACGATCTCGATACTCGACCTCGAGCGCGCGCGCGAACGCATGGTCGAGATCGGGGACGAAATTCGCGGGGAACGGATCGATCGTTTTGCCGCCAGCGACGACCCCGACGCCTGTGCGTACTGCATTTATACGCTCTCCTGTACCGCCCGGCCGCAGGCCGAGCCCGAGCGCTTTTCACGATGAACGACGCTGCGATCCAACCGGTCGTCATACGCGCGGGCGCGCGAGGCGGAAAGACCACGCATCTCGTTCGGCTCGCCATCGAAGCCTCGCGAAGCGCGAACGTGCTCCTCATCGGCATCGGCAGCGGAAGCACCTCGGCGCTGAAAACGTGCGCTCGGATCGAAGGCGCGACCGAGATCCCCGTTCTCGACATTTGCGAGCTCGCCGCCGAGATTGCAGCGCTCGCCGATCCGAGCCTCCGCTTCATCGACGAAACCACTGCGTACGGTTTATTCGAACGCGTCGCCGCTCCGCTCTTCGACGGAACCTGGCCTCCGCCCGAGGCCTCGATCGACATCGAGGTCGCCGAACTTCGCTCACCCGAACGCTTCCTCGAACATGCGTGGGCGCTCGTGCAACGACTCCGTCGCGCCGACATTTCGCCGCACGAAGTCGTCGAACGCGCCGCACAGGGAGCGACCGCATTTTACGCACACCCCCCCAACCTCAGCTCTCCCGCCTTGCTCGCGTACGTGAACGATGCCGCTCGGGGATCGCTCGACGCCGACGCCGACGAGCTGCTGCGGCAGTATCATCGCGAAATCGACCTCGCAAAAATTCTCGCCGAACTCTACGCGCGCTATGAGGCGACGCTCGAAAGCGAGCATCTCGCCGACGCGTGCGCTGCCCTCGCACGCGCGACGGCATGGCTGCGGGATCGAAAGGATGACGAGGTTCGCACCACCTTGCCCTACGACGCGCTCTTTGTCGACGACGCAGAGCATTGCGACGAGCGCGCGCACGATTTTCTCACCGCCCTGGCACGCGGATCGAAGCACCCGTTGACGCTCGCCTGCAATGAAGATGGCGCCCACCGTCCGTTGCAGGGAGCGCGCGTCGAGCGTCTCGCCAACGGGGCGGAGAGACGCCTTCCCGATCTCGCGCCCGCCACGATTCGTCCTACCGTCGAACGCTGCACGAATCGCGAGACCGAAGCGCGGCGCGCGGCGAGTTGGATAGTCGAGCGCATCGAGGCGGGCACCCCTCCCGAAGCGTGCGCGATCCTCTTGCGCGATCTCGACGATGCGTCACGCTTCGAAGATGCGCTCCACGAACGCGGCGTTGCAACCGCACGCGCGGGACGCTGCCGGATCTTTCGGTTGCGGGAGGTGCTCGACGCGTTCGCTCTTCTCCGTTGGGTCGCCGATCCGTTCGCACACGATGCGTTATTGCGCATTTTAGAGGGTCGCCGCATGGCGCTCGCCGACGCGACGATCGCGATCCTTTGTGGGAAGGGCGCCAGCAGCCAAGACTCGCTGTTTGGCGACAGCGAACGCGCGACCGATGACGGCCGTCCGAAAGCCCTGCGTCTCGGCGATAACGTGCTCTTCGGAGCGGTCGACCCATTGCTCGACGAACCCGCGCGAACCCGCGTTGCGTGGCTACGAGCGTTTCACCGAGATGCACAACGGCTCGTCGCCACGATGCCACTGAGCGATGCAATCGCGAAAATATGGGAAGAGGGACTCGCGCCGTGGGGCGATCCATCGCATGCTCGCGAGCGTTCGCGCCTGCTCGCACTCGAGGTGCTGGCGGCGCGAATCGCCGAGTGCGACGCGGGGGATGGGCTCGCGGCTCTCCGCGCGCTCTGCGACCACCTCAGCAACGTCGCCGAGCGCGAACGCACCGACATTCCATACTGCGAGCGCGCGGGATTCGTCACGATCGCCGAGATCGATGCGACCATCGGCACCTCGTTCGAAGCGGTCGCCATCCCATCGTTACAGGCGGGAGTCTTCCCGACATACTACGTACCGCCGGCGTTCCTGTTTACGCCGACGTACGGACTCGCCGCCCGCGAGAATGCCGGCGGCCTTCGCAGCACCCGTGCAGCAAAACATGCCTACGTCAATTACCGCTATAAATTACGGGAGCGCCATATCGAACAGGAACGCCGTCTCTTTGCATTCGCCCGCTCGCGAGCGCGGACGGCGCTTTTGCTGACCGCCTCGGGAAGGCCGACCCGCGGCATTAATACGCCGGAGTTTCTCGAAGAATGCCGCCGATGACGCCGCAGTTACGCGCGATCGACCCCGCGACCTACGCTCGCGAGGTGCTACCGCTCACTGCATCGCTCTGGGCCGCAGGACGCGACCTCGAAACATACGTGCGCCACACGCTCGAACTCGCATCGAGCGGATACGGACGTCGCCACTATTCCACGGTAGGACTCTACGATGGCTCGACGCTCGCGGCCAGCTGCAAGCGCTACGAACGAGATATTCGCGTCGGCGAGCGTACGTTGAAAACCGTCGGCATCGGTGCGGTCTTTACACCGGAGGAGTTCCGAGGGCGCGGCTATGCGAGTGCGATGCTCGCGAGCCTTATGGATCGCGAGCACGCGGCGGGTATCGATGCGCTCTACCTCTTTAGCGATATCGAGCCGGCCTTTTACGAAGCACTCGGCTTCGTGGCCTTTCCTTCGCGCGTCTTCTCCTTGCGTGCCGACGATCTCCCGCACGCGCGAATGACGATGAAGCACGCGACGTCGGAGGACCTCGCCGCTATTCGGCGCTCGTTCGTGCGACACGAGCGACTGCGCCCTTGGAGCTTCAAGCGCACCCCGCTCTACTGGGAGTGGCTCTATTTGCGGACGCGACACGGATCGGAGCATCCCAACGGCGACGCACTAACGTTCGTGCTGCGTGAAGGAACGCGCGTCGACGCCTACGTTACCGGCGTGCGAAGCCCCGAGCACGACTCGTTTATCGTCGACGAACTCGGGCTACGCGACGAACGCGAGCGCGATATTCTCGCGCCGTTCTTGCGCTCGGCCGCGGGCGATCTCCGTCGCATCGTCGGTTGGCTTCCGCCGGAACCGATTCGAAATTCTCTTCCGCGCGGAAGTATCCGGCGGCGCCGCGACGCGATCTTCATGGTCGCACCGATCTCCAAAGCGGCGCACGCCTGGGTACGCGCTGCCGCAATCGGCGGAATCGGCGATCCCGTTTGGAGCACCGACCACATCTAGGCGAGGCTCCGCGCGCGCCGCGATATGCCGCCTCGATACGCCGCCTTCGGCGGCTACTCGGCGTGACAAGGGCGGCAAGCGCGCATCGTGGGGGCGACGTTCGCGGCGAGCGCTTAAGCGAGCGGCGAGGAGCCTGACATTGATTCTCCGAGACGCGAGCGTCTAGCGAGTCGCGAGCGGCGCAGCCCACGGTGCGCGCCGCGATATGCGCGCCACGAAATGCCGCCTCGATACGCCGCCTTCGGCGGCTACTCGGCGTGACAAGGGCGGCTACTCGGCATGACAAGGGCCGGCAACTCGGCGTGACAAGGGCGGCTACTCGGCGTGACAAGGGCGGCAAGCGCGCGCATCGTGGGGGCGACGTTCGCGGCGAGCGCTTAAGCGAGCGGCGAGGAGCCTGACATTGATTCTCCGAGACGCGAGCGT
>JAJXXM010000099.1 GCA_021781095.1 bacterium | reverse complement strand
CGCGAGCAGCGAGCCGAAGGCCGCGCTGTCGTTCACGGCGAGATCGGCGAGCGCTTTGCGATTGAGCGCGACGCCCGACTTTTTCAAGCCGTTCATCAGCATCGAATAGCTCATGCCTTCGCGACGGGCCGCCGCGTTGATACGGCTGATCCAGAGCGAACGGAAATCGCGCTTGCGGACGCGACGATCGCGGAACGCGTAGGCAAGGGAGTGGAGCAGCGCTTCGTTCGCAACGCGATAGTTGCGACGACGCGCGGCGCGGAAGCCCTTGACGAGCTTCATGACCTTGCGGCGATGTTTGAGGCCGTGAACGCCGCGTTTAATGCGTGCCATCTGTGAAGAGCCTCCTTACACCAAATACGGGATCGTCGGCGCTAGGCGCTTGAGATCGCCCTTAAACGTCGGTTGATCCTTGCGGAAGTTACGTTTGCGCTTACGCGTTTTCTTCGAAAGGATGTGACCGCAACCGCTAAACTGGTGTCGGTGCATCACTTTCCCGGTCCCGGTTATCTTTACTCGCTTCGCCGTTCCGCGGTGGGTTCGAATCTTTGGCATGATCGGTAGACTCCTTGGGTTGCTCAGCGTTCGCAGTCGGTGCAGGCGGTTGGGCGCGTTCGTGCTCCTTCATCGAGGAGTACTTCGGCGGTCCCGTCGGCGTCGCGCGCGGCGCTAAAATCATAAACATATTTCGGCCTTCGAGTTTGGGTTCGCGTTCGAGAAGCGCGAGAGGCATCATATCCTCCACCATGCGATCGAGCAAACGCTTTCCGAAACCCTGATACGTAATTTCCCGGCCACGGAACATGATCGTTACTTTAATTTTGCTTCCATCGAGCAAGAGGCGTTCGGCCATGCGGGCCTTGGTCTCGTAATCGTGTTGCTCGATTTTGGGGCGCAGCTTCACTTCGCGTAGATCGACGTGACGCTGCTTTTTACGGGCGTCCTTATCCTTTTTCGCTTGTTCGTATTTGAGCCGTCCGAAATCGCCGATCTTGCAGACCGGAGGCTGCGCGTTTGGCGAAATCTCGATAAGATCGAGCCCTGCGGTACGCGCTCGCGAGAGCGCTTCCTCAGTCGGCATGACGCCGAGCTGCTCGCCGTTGTCATCGATGACGCGGACCGATCGAATGCGGATTTGTTCGTTGACGCGTAGCGGTCGTGCTATGGCGATACTCCTAGTCGAAAAAACGAAGAAAGGCCGCCGGAGCGACCTCACATCAACGGAACCTACCGTCGGTTCCCTCTCGTGAAGACCGGATCGCCCGCAGGCATCCGGTGAGTGCCCCCTTCCGGGAGCGCTGCTTCGGCTCGGAGAGGATAGCACGGCGGAGGGCGCCATGCAAGCGAGGGTGGTCGCGGCACCCTCTGGGGAGCCTCGTGCTTAGCTGAGGTAGGCTCGCTCGAGGCGCTCGAGGCGGCTATCGACGCCGATGCGCCAGCGCTGCAGCCCGGCGACCTCGCCGGAGATCGAGGTCAGGCGGCCCTCGACGCCATCGAGCCGGGCCTCGACGCGGTCGAGTCGGGCCTCGACGCGGTCGAGCCGGAGTTCGACGCGCCCGAGTCGGCTCTCGACCATGGCGAAGCCGGCGACGACCGCCCCGTGGAGGTCGAGGACGGCGGTCATGATCTCGCGAGGGCTCGGCTCTGCATCCATGGTGGGGAGCATAGCGTACGCCGATTGCCGGAAGGCTTCCTCGGTACGGCCGATTCGTCTCGGGCGCATCACTCCGTGTACTGCAAGAGTGGCGAGCCGCACGAGCGAAACGAGCGGGCGCGGCGTGAGGAGCGCCATCTATGGCTACAGCAATTATTACCGACAGCGCAGCCGATATCTCGGCCGAGCAGGCCAGGGAGTTCGGCGTGGAGGTGGCGCCGCTCTGGATCCATATCGACGGCGAGCGCCTCCGCGACGGCATCGACATCACGCGCGCGAGTTTCTACGCACGCATGGCTGCGGCGAAAGACCTGCCGAGCAGCGAGCCGCTCGACGCCGCGGGCTTCACGGCGATTTTCTCCAAACACGTCGACAAGGGCGATGAGTGCGTCGTTCCGATCGTGTCGAGCAAACTCTCGAAAACCTACGAAAATGCGTTGGCGGCGGCGTCGCGCTTCGCCGGGAAAGTGCACGTCATCGACAGCGGGACGCTCTCGGGCGGGTTGCTGCTGCTCGCATACGTCGCCGGCGAGATGGCGAAAAAAGGTGCGAGCGCAAAGGATATCGTCGCCGCGCTCGAGCGCGGAAAGAGCACGCAGAACGGCTACCAAATCATGCCGACGCTGGAATTTCTCGGGCGGAGCGGGCGCCTCAACAAGGCGATCGTCGCGTTGGGAACGGTGCTGAAAGTCAACCCCATCCTGCAAGTGCGCGACGGCGTCGTCGAGACCGCCGGACAGACGCGCACCTTCGATAAAGCGAAGGAACTCATCATCGATATCGCCACACGGCACGTTACCGACGTCGCGGCGACACGCTTTGCCATCGGTCATACCCACGCACCCGCACTCGCCGATGAGATGGCGCAGGCGCTGCACGAGAAGCTCGCGCTCCCGCCGAAAACCTTCATCGTCCACGAAGTCGGGCCATCGGTCGCCGTCAACGTCGGGCCCGGGGCGATCGCGATCTTCTCGGTCACCGGGATCTAAACCGAGCTCGCGAGTGCTCCCTGCGGGGGTGCGCCGATGCTTGCGCCGGGTCGCAAACGGAGCGGACGCCTCTCGCGCCGAATCCCGGGGCGATGAGCGAGATTCAGGATCGTACCGGAGCGCGGCAGCCCGAACTTTTCTCCCCGGAGCGCGCGGCACGGCTCGACGACCCGGCCCGGGAGGCGTATATGCCTGCCGCGGCGATCGTTTCGCGGCTCGAGGTGCCCACGGAAGGGCGCGTTATCGATCTCGGCGCCGGAACCGGCCGGTACACCTTTGCCATCGCCAAGGCGCACCCCGATGCGTTCGTGGTCGCCGTCGATACCCAGCCGGGCTTCGTGCGGATCATCGCCGAGCGATGCCTCGAAGGGAAGTACGACAACGTCGTCACGGGCGACACGCCGGCCGGCCCGCCCGCCGACCGCATACTGTTGCTGAACGTGCTTCATGAAATGAGCGATCTCGATCTCAATCCCGTGCGTGCCGCACTCTCTCCGGAGGGATGGATGCTCGTCATCGATTGGGAGGGCGCCATCGAGCGCCCGGTCGGCCCCCCGCGCGAGCACGCGCACACGCGCGACGAAGCGATCGCACGCTTGCAATCACGGGGATTCACGCGCGTCGAGACGATCGATGCGCCGGAGTTTCCCTACCACTTCGTTCTTCGCGCGAGCCTCTAGGAGCCTGTAGGAGTATTGCCCGTGCGTTCAATGCGAGCCATTTTGGCCGAGTTCGAGGAGCGAGGAGCGCGGAATAACAGCGTCATTTTAGCGACGAGCGACGACAAAATCGGCCACAATGGCCGCACCCGTAGGCCCATGGTTGAACGCGTGGGCAATACTCCTACAGGCTCCTAGCAGGGAGCCGCCTACCGAGCGCGTACCGCGTTCGAATGCGCACTTTTCTGATTCGAGGCCTCGGCCTCTCCGTGTTGCTGTGTTCGTTTGCCGTTGCATCCTCGTCGGCCGCGACGCAACCGATCCAGCTCCAACTCGATGCGCGGCAAGCGCCGACGCAGAACATCGTGTTCACCCACGAAATTATTCCCGCGGCCCCGGGGCCGATGACGCTCTATTATCCCAAATGGATTCCCGGCGAACATCAGCCGGTCGGCCCGATCGCGAACGTCGCCTCGTTGGTTATTACCGCCGACGGCAAGCGCATCGCTTGGCGCCGCGATCCGCTCGACATGTTCGCATTCACGTTCGACGTGCCGGCGGGTGCCGATTCCGTCGACGTGCGTTTCACGTATCTCGGCGCGACGTTCGGCCATTACTCGTCCTCGCGCTTGGCGACGCACAATCTATTCGTAACGACGTGGAACCAGAATTTGCTCTACCCGTCGACCGGAACGATTCAGGATACGTTTTTCAAGCCGTCGATCGTGCTTCCCGGGCCGGCATGGAAATTCGCCACCGCGCTGACCGGCGCGCAACGCTCGGGCGACACCGTGACGTTCGACGAAGTATCGCTCGAACACCTCATCGATTCGCCGCTCGACGCGGGAACGCACGTCTACCGGAAGCGTATTTGGCACCAGGGAACCGCGAGCGCCTATCTCAACGTCTTTGCCGATACGCAGCACGAAGCGAACTCCGCAAAAATCGGCGAACCGCATTACGCCAAACTCGTTCGCGAGATGATGGCGATGTACGGTGCCCGCCACTGGCGCAATTACAACTTCTTGTTGACGCTCTCCGACCAGATGCCCGGCGAGGGGATCGAGCATCACGAGTCGAGCGACGACGGAGAAACCGGATCCTATTTTCTCAATCACAAGGATTTCGTACGCGGCGGAGACCTGCTCTCGCACGAATTCAACCATTCGTGGGACGGCAAGTACCGCATGCCTGCGGGGCTCTATCCCGATAATCTGCAAATCCCGTATAACGACTCGCTGTTGTGGGTCTACGAGGGCATGACCCAATACTACGGCGACGTCATGTCGTTCCGCGACGGCATTCGCCCGGCAAAACAGTGGCCCAATCAGGTCGCAGCGATGTACGCGTACTACGATAACGAGCCCGGGCGTTTGTGGAGAACCCTCGGCGATACCGCTACCTCCGCACCGTTTCTCTATGCCGCGCCGTACGGCTATAACGCACAGCGTCGCAGCGTTGATTTCTACGTCGAAGGCGCGCTCATGTGGCTCCGCGCCGACAGCATCATCCGCGCGAAAACGCACGATAAGAAATCGCTCGATACCTTCGCGCGCGAGTTCTTCGGCGGAAAGACCACCGGGCCGATCGTCGTTCCCTACACGCGGAAAGACATCATCGCCGGGCTCGATAAGGTGCTACCGTACGACTGGACGGCGTTCTTCCATAAGTGGATCGACGACATCGCTCCGCATCCGGCGAACGGGTTTACACCCGACGGCTGGAAGCTCGTCTATACCGCAAAACCGACCATCTGGGTGCCGAAAAACAACTTTTGGTATTCGATCGGACTCGCGGTCAATCACGGGCGTATCGGCGACGTGCGCTTCGGCTCGCCGGCGGCGGTAGCGTCGTTGGGTATCGATACCACGATCGTCGCCGTCGATGGCCGCGGCTACTCCTCCGCGGTGCTCGCGCAGGCGATCGCCGAGGCCGCGAAGAGCAAAGCGCCGATCGACCTCCTCGTCGAACATAGCGACGTCTATCGTTCGGTCCAAATTCACTACACGGGCGGCCTTCGCTATCCGCACCTGGTGCGCATAAAGGGCGTGCCGGATCGCCTCTCGCAGGTCGTCAAACCCTACACGAAGTAGGGGTGTAGCGATGGAACAGCAACCCGAAGAACGCGAAGTACTCGAACACGGCGGACGCGTCGGGACGTTCGACCGCTTCGCCGCAGTGCTGGCGCTGGGCGAACGGATCATGTTCGCGTTCGTCGGGTTGCTGCTGTTCGTCGCGGCCGTCGCCTTGGCGATTCACGGCGTTCGCGAGGCGATCTCCCTCTTTACCGTCGCCGGCGATTCGCTCATCGCGACCACCGCACACTTCATCGATCTCATTCTCCTCATCTTGATGATCTCCGAGATCACCTACACGGTGGTCATTTCGATACGCGGACGAGGCCTGTCGGCGATTCCATTTTTACTGATCGCGATCATCGCGACGGTCCGCCGCGTGTTGGTCATCACCATTCAAGAGATCCATCCCGCCGCACCCAAAGGGCTGACGTGGATTTCGAAGAGCAGCGTCGATTTGTTGGTGCTCTCGCTCGTCTGCGTGCTGTTCGTCGTAGCGATCGTCGTCTTGCAACGGCACCCGAGGTCGGCACGATTGCCGAAGGAGTGAAGCCGGGCCTAGACCCGGCCGCTCGCAGCGCTGCGTCCCTTGCGGTCGAGTTCGCGCTCTCGTAACTCGACGCGACGAATCTTTCCGGAGCGCGTCTTCGGGAGGTCGGTGACGAATTCAATTTCGCGCGGATATTTGTAGGGAGCGGTCACGCGCTTGCAATGCTCCTGTAACTCCGCCACGAGCGCCTCGCTTCCGGTATAGCCGGGGCGCAACACCACGAATGCTTTTACGATGTTGCCGCGATCCGCATCGGGGCTTCCGACGACCGCCGACTCCGCTACGGCGGGGTGTTCGAGGAGCGCGCTCTCCACTTCGAAGGGCCCGATGCGATAGGCTCCTGAGGAGATGACGTCGTCGGCGCGCCCGACGAACCAAAAATATCCGTCGGCATCGATGCGAGCGCGGTCGCCGGTGAGATACCATTCACCGCGACGGGTCGCCGCCGTCTGCTCTTCGTCGTGAAGATAGCCCTTGAAGAGCGTCGGCGGTTCGCCCCGCAATCCGATATCACCGACGACGTCGGTCGCGCACGGACGCCCGTCTTCGTCGACGACCGCGACGTCGTGTCCGGGCGTGGGGCGCCCCATCGCGCCGATCCGTACTTCGTCGCCGGGAAGGTTCGCGACGAGTAACGAGTTTTCGGTCTGCCCGTAGCCATCGAAAATCGTGAGTCCGAAGGCGTCGTTCCAGCGTTCGATCACCTCGGGGTTCAGGGGTTCGCCCGCGCTGACGCAATGACGTAAATGCGGCAATTTCCAACGCGATCCGAGATCGTCGCGCTTTGCCTCGAGGCGATACTCCGTCGGCGCTTGGCAGAGCACCGTAACGCCGAGATCGCGGATGAGGTCGAGGCGCTCGGCCGGATCGAAGCCGCCGTCGTGCATGACGATCGCACTACCGCAAGACCACGGCCCGAGCAAAACGTTCCAAAGGGATTTCGCCCAGCCCGTCGCCGCAGTGCTCCAGACTACATCGTCGGGCGTGCAATCGAGCCAGTAGCGGGCCTGCATGCGTTTTGCAAAACTATACGCGCGGTCGTGGACGACGCCTTTGGGATCCTTCGTCGTGCCGCTGGTATAGATGATGTAACTCCACTCCTCGCTTCGCGCATCGATTCCCGCGAACGGTTCCGCCCCATCCGCGAGCGCATCGAGGCGCTCCCAGCCCTCGCCCTCTGCTTCGCCGAGATAGTAGCGTTCGCAGGTAACGGCGTCGGCACGAATCTCGTCGACCTCGCTTTGGTTGCTCGCGCAGGCGACGATCGCGCGGACGCCCGCATGATTGGCGCGGTAGAGAAGATCTTTGGCCCGTAATTGTTCCGCGCATGGAATCGCCACCGCGCCGATCCGATCGAGTGCGAGCATCGTAAAGATCCATGCCGGGCGTTTGGGTAGGGCGACGAGCACGCGATCGCCGCGCCCGAGACCGGCATCGTCGAAAACGCGTGCGTAGCGCTGCGAGGCGATCGAGATTTCGCTAAATGAAAAAGTGCGTCGGCTGCGGTCGTTGTCGATAAAGACCAGCGCGCGGCGATCCCGGCGCGCGAGTTCGTCGACGACGTCGCGGGCAAAGGAAAACTGCTGCGGAACCTCCCAGCGGAACTCCGCGCGCCGATCGGTCACGTCGCAGCGTCGAACGCGGCGAGCGCGTCCTCCAGGCGGTCGAGAAAGAGCGCGATCTCCGCATCGGTAATCACCAACGGCGGCGCGATGCGCAAGACGCGTTCGTGCGTATCCTTTGCGGCGACGCCGCGCTCGAGCAAGAGGTACGCAAGCGGTCGCGCCGGCCGGTCGAATTCGACGCCGATGAGCAGCCCGCGCCCGCGAACGTCGCGGATCGATGGGGATTTCAGCGCACGCAGGCCTTGCATGAATTTCGCTCCGGCATAGCGTGCTCGTTCGGGCAGCCGTTCTTCCACGATCACGTCCATCGCGGCGAGCGCTACGGCGCTGCCCAGGGGATTGCCGCCGAAGGTGCTGCCGTGATCGCCGGGTTGGAAGAGCGACATCAACGCGCGGTCGGCGAGAATCGCCGATACGGGATAGACGCCGCCGCCCAAGGCTTTCCCGACGATGAGGATATCGGGTTTGATTCCCTCGTGATCGAGCGCCATCATCGCCCCGGTGCGTCCGAAGCCCGTTTGAATTTCATCGCCGAGGAAAAGGACGTCGTGTTCCTTGCAGATAGCCCACGCGCGCTTGAGATATCCCTCGGGCGGAACGATCACTCCGCCTTCGCCCTGAATCGGTTCGATGAGCATCGCGCAGGTATTCGGGCCGATCGAGCGTTCGAGTGCGTCGGCATCGCCGTAGGGGACGAGCACGAATCCGGGCGTATAGGGACCGAACGAACGGCGATACGCCGGCTCGCTCGACGCACTAATGACCGTCGTGGTGCGTCCATGGAAATTGTTGGTGAACACGATGATCTCGGCGCGGTCGGGCGGGATCCCTTTGACGTCGTATCCCCAGCGTCGCGCGAGTTTTATCGCGGTCTCGACCGCTTCGACGCCGGTGTTCATCGGCAACGCCATCTCGAACCCACAGAGTTGGGTCAGGCGTTCGAGAAAAACGGGTAACCGGTCGTTGCGCATCGCGCGCGAGGTCAGCGTGACGCGCCCCGCTTGCTCGACGAGCGCCGCGACGATGCGCGGATGACAGTGTCCCTGATTGACCGCAGAATAGGCGCTGATGCAATCGAGATAGCGCTTCCCTTCGACATCGGTCAACCAGCAGCCGCCGGCTTCTTCGACGACGAGATCGAGCGGGTGGTAATTATGGGCTCCAAAGTGCTCTTCGGCATCGATGAGGCTCCGGTAACTTCGGTCGCTCGCTTTCATACTCTCGAACTCTTCAACGCCACGTGTGTTTACCGCGATATGCGGGAATGCCGGGGCGCGTTTTCCATCCGGCATTCGAGGAACACTTGCTCGTAGGAGTTAAGGATGCTCGCTGTGCCGCCCTCCTCGACCTCCGCCCCAACCGCTCGAGAGCGTGCCCTCGAAGCGGCCCCGACACTGCGACATTTGCTGCAGCTCGACGGTCCGTCGATCGGCGAACGTTCGCGGAGCTTTTTTCTGCTCCCGGAGCGGCCGAACGGGCGCGCGGCGCTGCTCCTCCACGGCCTTACCGCGAGCCCCGGACAGATGGAACGCTTCGCACGGAGCCTCGCCGAACGCGGTTTTGCGGTGGTCGTACCGCGATTGCCCCGCCATGGCCGCAGCGACCGTCTCACGAGCGCGCTCGCCGAGCTCGATGCCGCCGAGTTGCAGGAGCGAACGGCGCTCGCATTACGAGCGGCGCGCGAGCTCGCCCCGCTCGTCACCGTCGCCGGATTCTCGCTCGGCGGTACGCTCGCGCTCCGGCTCGCGCACGATGAGGAGCTCGAACGTGCGGCGGCGATCGCACCATTTCTCGGTTTTGCATGGTTGCCCAATCGCATCGCGCCGCTGGTGACGCGCGCGATGCTGCGCCTGCCGAACGTTTTTGCGTGGTGGGATCCGATCGCGCGCGAGCGACAGATGCCCGCGCACGGATATCCGCGTTATAGCACGCACGCCGTCGCGCGCGCGTACGGACTGGCGAGTGCGTTGCTCGCCGACGCTCGCGAATCGCCGCCGCGGACGCGAGATATCGTTGCGGTAACCAACGACCGCGAAGCGGCGGTGAACAACCGTGCGATTCGGCGTTTGCTCTCGGCGTGGAGCGCCTCGGGTGCGAGCGGCGTTCGCAACGAACGATTGCGCGGCCTCCCGATCTCCCACGATATCGTCGAGCCGGAGCGGCATCCCGAAATTGCCGACCGCGTCTTCCCGCAGCTGTTGCAGATCGTCGCCGATCGATGAGCGATGTTTTTCAAGAGGGACTCGTCGCGCTCGCGCGATTGCAGGCGCTCGACGGCCCCGAGATTCTACCGATCGCTCGCACCCACGCGTGGTTGCACGGCGAACGGCGACCGCTCTGTGTCGTGCTCCTTCACGGACTGACGAATAACCCGGCGCAGTTTGCAGCCTTCGGTCCGGCGCTGCACGCGCGGGGAGCGAACGTGATCGCGGTGCGTTTGCCGCACCACGGCGAGAGCGATCGGCTCACCAAAAAGCTCGCGCGATTGCGCAGCACGGAGCTCGTCGCGACGCTCGATGCGGCACTCGAAATCGCCGGGTTGCTGGGGGAGCGAACGGCCGTTCTGGGGCATTCCACCGGCGGTACGCTCGCCGCCTACGGCGCGCAGTTTCGTACCGGTATCGCGCTCGCCGTCCCGGTCTGCCCGGGCTTCGCCGTTCTCCGTTTTTCGCGCCCGGTGAGTCGAGCAATCATGCTCGGCGCCCGCATCATTCCGAACGTCCATATCTGGTGGGATCCGGAATTACGCGAACGCTTCCGCCCCGCTGCAGCGTATCCACGCTTTCCGACGCGTGCGGTCGCCGCGGTCATGCGCATCGCCGACGCCACGCTTCGCGCGGCACGACGTTCCGCACCGCTCGCCCGAAAAATTCGCGCGGTCGCGGTCGCTCGCGATCCGGCGGTCAATAATCTTGCAACGCAGCGGCTCGTCGAGCGGTGGCGCGAACGCGGTGCCGATGCGAGCTACGAAGAGTTGGTCATCGATCCGCTCAATCACGATCCCTTCGATCCCGATTCTCCGCGCGCGCGCATCGATCGGAGCTACCCCGCGCTGCTCTCGATCTTCGACGACTATCTCGGCGGTGCGGCGCCGTGAGCGGAACGATCGTTCGGTGCGCTTGGGCGACGAGCGACCTATCGATTCCCTATCACGATGACGAGTGGGGCGTCCCGTCGCACGACGACCGTCATCTTTTTGAGATGTTGGTGTTGGAGGGCGCGCAGGCTGGCTTGAGTTGGGAGACGATTCTGCGGAAGCGAGAAGGTTATCGTCGTCGATATAAAAATTTCGATCCCGCTGTCGTCGCGCGCTTCGGCGCGCGGCAGATCGACGCGATGATGGAGGATGCCGGATTGGTGCGCAACCGCTCGAAAATCACGTCGAGCGTTGGGAACGCGCGGTCGTTTCTCGATCTCGCGCGCGAGCACGGCAGCTTCGCACGCTGGCTCTGGGGATTCGTCGGCGGCTCCCCCGTGGTGACCCGGCGCGCACGCGGCGAAAAACTCCCGGCGAGCACCGAACTCGCCGAGCGCATCAGCAAGGAGCTCCGCGCGCGGGGCTTCCGCTTCGTCGGCCCGACGATCGTGTATTCGTATCTTCAAGCGGTCGGGGTCGTCGACGATCACAGCGCCGAATGCTTCCGTGCGCGAGCCGGGGGCGCCAAGAGGAACGCCTAGGTCGGCGTACAACAGCGCCCGGACTACCGCACTTCTACGAAAGGTTCCCCCGTGAAAACGCTCCTCCGATGCAGCGCGCTGTTTTTCTTTGTATCCGTGTCCGCATTCGCGTTCGCCGCGCCCGCACGCGCGGCGACGACGCGCGTCGAGGTGCGCGCGCTCTTGGTCAACGGGATTCATACCGAGACCGGCAGCACGTCGACCGTCGCCGCGCAGGTGGTTCCCATGCTCGAAATAACGACCTCCGAAAAGCGCTGGGCATTCTCGGCCGAAGCAACGAGCTCGCTCGGATCGAGGGCGATCGTCGCGACCAGTGGATTTAATCCGGGCCCGACGAGCGTGCGCCTATCCAATCTCAACGCCGTCGTTCGCTATCGCCTCAATTCGGCGACCTCGCTCGGAATCGGCGAGACCATCTACAATCAGGCCTCGATCTACGACCAAAACATTCCGTTTGGAGAACCGTATGCCGAGGCCTCGCGCGTTGTCGGCGCTCGCTTCGAAATCCGACGCGAGTTTTACGCGACCGCGCACTCGCGCTGGAACGCCGATCTCGCCGTGAACCCGCACCTCTCGGCGAGTCTCGTCGAGTACGAACCGACGAACGACGCCGACGGCGACGAAGGAATTCTCCGCGCGACGCCCGAGGCCGGGTCGCAGGTCGACGCCTCGATTGAAAATCGGGTGAGCAACAAGCGGTATTCGCTGACCTACGGTCTGCGATATATCAACCTCTCGATGTATTTCCCATACCACGAGCTCGCCGACCGTAACGCGTTCGTGATCCCGTTCATCGGCATCGCGCGTTCGTTCGGTCATTAGGAAGCCTGTCGGAGTATTGCCCGCGCATTCAACCATGGGCCTACGGGTGCGGCCATTGTGGCCGATTTTATCGTCGCTCGTCGCTTCAATGACGCTGTTATTCCGCGCTCCTCGCTCCTCGAACTCGGCCAAAATGGCTCGCATTGAACGCATGGGCAATACTCCGACAGGCTCCTAGGAGCTCCCCATTGCGGGGCGAAGGGCCCGTGCATGCTTGCATCGCTCGCGCTGGTGGCGGCGGTCGCCGCCCCGGCAAAATCCTCGAATGCCTTTCTCACCGATTTCGCCGGATCGTGGCGCTGCAGCGCGAAGGGCGAAACACCCTCGCTCTGGCGGATCGGGCGCGTTTCGGGTAGCCGCTGGGTCCGCGTGGATTGGGGGATTCGCCCCAATGGCCTCCCCAGCGGAAGCGCTTTCGTCGGCTATATTCCGTCGCGAGGGATCTGGGTCTATCGCGATTTTCACGGCGGCGGCAGCTATGCGAATATGCACGGCACGCGCGCGAGCGACGGTACCTGGACCTGGAGCGGCCCGTTCTATCCCTACGCCGCGCCGCGTGGAAGCGCGCCGTTATCGGGCCGCATTACCTGGAAACGTAGCGATGCGAGGCACGTTCAACGCACCTTCGCATCGTTCGACCGCGGCACGCTCGTGCCGCACGGCGGTGACACCTGCACCGCGCAGTAGATCTTACTTGGCGACCGCTTTCACATCGGCGACCGTAACCGGGCTCGCCGCGTTCCCCCACGACGACCGAACGTACGAAACGACCGCGGCGATATCCGCATTCGAAAGCGTGGTTCCCCACGGCGGCATCATGCCGTTGTAGCTCTTGCCCTTCACGACGATCGCGCCCTGAAGGCCGTATTTGACGATGTGAATGACCTTCGCTTTGGGGCCCGTCACGGTGGGATTGCCCGCGAGCGGCGGGAACGCTCCGGCGACGCCTTCGCCGGTCGCCTGGTGGCAACTCGCGCAATTGGTGTTATAGACCGAGGCCCCGGCGGTATTTGCCGCTGCGGGTGCCGCGCTCGTCGCCGCCATTGGACTGCCGGCTGGAGAGGCGGCGGCCGAACTTTGCGGCGCGCTGCTTGCAGTGGATGAGGAACTACTCGTGTTCTTCGAGCATGCGGAGAGGGCGAACAGCAAGCCCGCCGCAACGAAACCGATTTTTCGGAGTGAACTCATATTCTATCGGCGCTCCTTGACGCTCGGTACCCCTACGCGCCGGTGCGACGAATTGCCTGCCGGTCGCGCGATCGATGCGTATTAATTATAGTGGCGAACGGTCGGCCAAATCTCACCGAGCGTTCCGCGCGGGCTGCGGCAGAGCCGTATGGGAAGATCGTCTTCATACGGCATTCCCAATGGATTAGAGAAGCGCGTGACGATGCGTCGGCGTTTATAAAAATGCGCGCCGCCGGGACAGCGGCTTCCGACGGCAATGAGCGTCGCCCCGCTCGCGCCGTGCGTACCCCAGAGCCAATACTGATTGTGCCCGGAGAGCACCGGCGGCAGCGCGTGCGACGAGTTGAAAAATTCGATCGCCGATGCCTCGCCGTAATTGTCGGTGAAGATCGCCGCTCCCACGCGTTCGCCGGGCGGCAGGTCCGCATAGACGGTCGCAACGGTGGCGGCGAGCCGAGGCCAGCCGTGCATATCGGCGAAATCCTGTCCGAGCCGAGCGATTTTGTGGTTTTCGGAGGCCACCGAGAGGTGAAGCGCGTGTCGCAGGAACGCCGTGTATGCGAGGATTTGCGGCGTCGGAAGAATCGGCATCGCCGCCGGTAGCATCCACGCGGCAAGGAACGGCGTGAGCGCGACGAGCGCGACGCGCCCCCAGCGAACGGCGAGCGCTCGTGCGACGGCGAGCGCGCCCAAAGCGATGTATATCGAATACATGTCGGCGGGATAATAATTTTTCCCGTGGAGTACGATCATTTCGGCGAGCATCGCGAGGGCGGCAAAGCCGAGCCAACGGAGCGTCGGCGCGCGCAACGCGGATACGATTCCGACGATCCAGATCCATGCGAGGAAAGGATTCGTGAGAAGTAGTTGTTGCACGATATAGGAAAGCGGCGACAACACGACGTTCTTGCCGCTCGCTCCGGCCTTGAGAACGGAGAGCATCGGTAGGTCGTGCGCGATCTGCCATAGGACGTTCGGCAGCGCGATTGCCACGCCGATGAGCGCGCCGTACCAAAAATACGGCGTAGCGAAAATGCGCCGCTCTTTCGTGAGCGCCAAGCCGATCGCGAGTGCGACGGCAAAAAAGACAACGCTGTATTTTCCTTCGAACGACACGCCGAGCGTCGTACCGACCGCAAGCCAGAGGCGCGGTGACGCACCGTCGACGATGCGCAGCAGATAGAGCGCTGCGAGCGGCCAGAGCCAGAGCCCGACCATATCCGGGCCGACCTGCGTGCCGAACACCGCGAGCACCGGCGTTAGTGCGACGGCGAGCGCGGCGAAGCTCGCGGCAAAACGCCCGCCGCCGAGATGCGTCACGATCCGTACGACGACGAAAACCGAACCCGCCGCGCAGAGGGCGGCCGTCGCACGAAGCGCCGCGAGCGAGATGCCGAAGAGCTGTGAGGCCGCGGCGACCAGCGGAACGAGCGGCGGCTGGTCGACGTATCCCCAACTCGGATGGCGCCCGCAGATGATGAAATAGAGCTCGTCGCGGAAGAACCCGTAGTGCGGGTTCGCAAGAAGGTGGAAGACGAACGTGAAGCCTGCGGCAACCCAGGCCCAGCGAAGGCTGCGGTCGTTCATCTTCTCGGCTACCCGGGAGCGCCGGGAGAAGTTTCATTCCTCTCCCGGGCCCGTGCGTGCTAGCGGGGGTCGAAGGCGCCCGTCAGGATCATTTGCTCGGCGAGGAGCCGCGCGCGACGATACCGGGCGATCTCCTCGCGAGAACTCTGCGGGGGAAGCGCCGCGAGAATGACATCGAGCTCTTCGTCGAACGCATCGGCGAGCGAGCGCGGCGTATAGGTTCCCGGAAAGCGCAGCCGTTGCGCGATCATCAACCGATAGATGCGATCGGTCGCGAGATCTTCCATGTATCCGTCGATCAAACTCGCGCCGCGTCCGTCGAGCACGCCCTTGCGGTACCGAATGACGGTGCGAATCGCCGCGCGCGTGCCCTCGATTGTCGTCGCGCCGACGCCGATCGGTGCGGGGCGGAGATCCGGGTGGAGATCGGCGCCCGGGGTCACGAACGAGAGTTGATTCGGCTCGGGGAATTGTGCGACGGCGATCGCGTTCTGGTCGGGGTGCCCCGTCCACGCGCCGTCCATTCCGCAGCTCGCTTCGTTGCGTTTATCGCGCTCGAGTGCGTCGAGCGCGCGAGCGTTGAGTTCGGCATCTTCGCGGCTGGGATAGAGCGCGGTCATCCCGCCGATTGCGAGAACGCCGCGCCGGTGGCAGATCTGCGGTAAGAGCGTCCGGAGATTTTGGAAAAATGCGACGTCGTGCGGAATCGTATTGCGGTCGGGCAAAAGCCAGTGGGGATCGTTGAGATTGAAGTGGATCAACGAGGCCATATAATCCCAACGGCCGAGGTTGAGCCCGAGAATCGAATCGCGCAGATTGTAGAGAAATTCTTCCACTTCGTACGCGAGCGAGTGGGCTTCGACGAGCGCCATGCAGGAAATGGCGTTCCCGGGCCAGCCGCGCGCGCTCGAAACCGCAGCGAAAAGGTCGCGCCAAAAGATCGCTTCTTCGGCGGACTCGCTTTTGGGAATGTAGAGCAAAAGCCCGTGCGGGAGCTCGTGGAGCTCGAGCGAGAACGCGAGCAACGCGACGTCGAAGACCGAGGCGCTCGCGAGTTCGTTCTCGACGATGCCGGCTTGCGATAGGTGGAGCGGGCGAACGCGGGTCCAAATGACGGCGTCGCGCCGTGCGATGCCGACGCTGCCGCCGCGCTTGCGATCGTCGTATGCGAGCGTTCCTCGTAGAGCGGCGACGACGTTGCGGTGCCCGAGCATGAGGTGCTCCCACTCGTTGACCATCGAATCTTCAAGATCGAGCATGATCCCCGGCGCGCCGGAGTTGATCATCTTCACGACGAGTTCGGCATCGTCGGCGGGGCCGGTCATTTGATTGCGCTGGTCGCGCACCCATGCGGGCAGTTCGATCTTCCAATTCGTCGTCGTCGCCGCGGAGGGCTGCAGATAATCGGGGAGATCGCCCGCGTGGGCGCGCGCGAGCCGTTCGGCGCGCGCGCGGACCAAGCGTTGCTGCTCGGGAGTGAAACGCCGATGGAGCGGGAGAAAGAATTCGGCGAATCCCTCGGCGAGGTCGACCTTCAGGTCGAAACCGGGTGCTGCGACGTTCACGCGCCGACGGCGATTTGAACGGCGGATTCGTAGAATTGTTCGCTCTCCGTCGATCCGTGCAGCGCGGTCGTCGAGGATTGCCCCTCGCTCACGAC
>JAJXXM010000403.1:427-4099 GCA_021781095.1 bacterium | reverse complement strand
TTGCAGCGACGATCTAGGTCGCGGCGAACGATCGCTCGAGGGATTCGAGCAAGGCTTCGGCTTCGGCGGTATAGCCTTCGCGCTCGATTTTCGGGTGCGAAAGATAGAAGAGCGCCATGATGCGCAGTACGAAGCGATGCGCGCGTGGAGCGACGAGCTTGCGCAGCGCGGCGTCGGCATCGGTGACGAGCGCGGCGAAGCGCGCAACGATCTCGTCGGGTGCGTCGCTTGCATCGACCAAATTTAAATCGCCGTGTTCGCGATCTTCCGCGCGATCGATGAACGAGTCGAGTAAAACGTGAATCGCGGCGACGTTGGGAAAATATGCTTCGTAAGCAGCGGCGACGTTCGCCGGCCCGCCGGCGAGCAACGCGAAGAGCGGCGCGTAGACCTGGAACTGCGAGCCGGTCGCGGCAACGAATTCATTCCAACGCAGGTGCGCAAAGGTGGTGCGTCGTTCGTCGAACCAGAGTCGGCAGGAGCGAACGCGGTTCTCGGCATCGCCGTGTACCGTACTCTGCATGCGTGCGTAGAGCGAGGCGGCTTCGCGCGCAAAGGGGAGCACCGCATCGATCCCATCGATCGCGCGCAAATGACTCTGCACGTCGAGAACGAGATCGCGCAGGTATCCGCCGTCCTCTCCGCAAGGGCCGGAGATATAGTAATCGCGGAGCGGCGCCCCCGGATCGCACGCGTCGGTGATGGCCTGGTGCAGGACGGGGAATGCTTCCGGCCGCGTCGTCGGGTGCCGGTCGCAGAGGTTGTCGAGATAATCGTAGATGCTCTCCAATGGTGCGACCACATCGATATACGCGCGCATCGACGTTGGCGGCAAAAACGTTGCCAACACTGCCGCTCCCGCGACATGGTAGGATTTTGTCTCGATGCTCGCCAGCGCTTCCCTGCGCAAAAGCGGGTCGGGAATGCGATGCGCACGTTCGCGTATCCGTCGCAACGATCGCTCTGCAGCCGGAACGACGAGCCACAAAAAGCGTGCGAGATCGCCGACGAAACGCGGGCGTTGAAACAGCATTCGGCGGCGGACGGGGCTTCGTAGAACGATGCGTGTCGCCGCAAAGATCTCGGCATTGACCTTCATGCGTGCAGACCGTCGAAAAACGCGATCCCCGGATTGAGAATACCGTGCGGATCGAAACGCGCTTTCAGCGCACGCATCTGCGCGAGCGCATTGGGCAGCAGACCGAAGCAATCGAGACGGTCGTGAACCTCTCCGCCGCCGGCGAGGATGCGCGCACGCGGCGCGCGGTCGTGCAGTGCGTCGTCGAGCATTCCGACGACGTGGGTGAAACTCGCAGCGTCGCCGACGGCGCGGACCGTTACATCGCCGTTCATGATATCGACGAGCAGATCGCGCTGCATGTCGAAACGATCGATGACATCGGCGATGCCGTCCGCGAGCGCGAGGGCCTGCGATGGAAGCGAGGGGCTGCGATAACTCAACGCGTTGTTGCCGGGGAGGCGCATCGGCGCGTCGAGCAACCGAGTGAACGAGGCATGCGCGCCGGCATCGAGTAGCCGCGTCTCGGGAATTCCCGCGCGGCCGAGTGCCGCGCGCCAATCCAGTGTCGCTCGCTCGAGCAATGCGTTATCGCATTCGAGAAGAATCGCGATCCGTCCGTCGTCGCCCGGATCACCGTCGATTTCGCGGTCGTATCCGGCGATCCACCAGGCGGCAGCGGGCTCGGGGCGGAGATTGCGCACCTGCGAGAACGCGCGTTCGCGCGTTCCATCGGGAAGCGCGGCGAGAAAGATGCGGGTAGACTCCGGGAGCGGCAGCGTTTTGAAGTTCGCGCGCAGCAGGAGCGCGAGCGAGCCCATCGATCCGACGAAGAGCCTGCTCAGGTCGTACCCGGCGACGTTCTTGACCACCATGCCGCCTGCGCGTGCGAGCGTACCGTCGGCGAGCGCAAATTCGCTCCCGATCAAGAGATCGCGCGGGCGTCCGTAGCGGTGTCGGCGCGGGCCGCTCCACGCAGCGGCGAGTATGCCGCCGACGCTCGCTTGCGGAGCATCGGGCGCGTCGAGCGGGAGAAACTGACGATGCTCGCGCAGCGTCTGCTCTAATTGCGCCGCGGTCATCCCGCATTCAACGGCGATCGTCAGATCGCGCGGTTCGTACTCGCGAATCGCACGCCGCGAGCGAAGATCGAGTTCGTCGGCGTCGATGACGCGGCGATGCATACCGGAAAAGACGCCGCCTGCGCGCAGCGCAACCGGGCGATGGTGCGCGCAGGCATCGGCGAGCGCGGCGGAGATCGCTGCGTCGTTCACGTGCGCATCTCGCGACAGGAGATCCCCGAGGGAAAAATTTTCTCGGGGTTGAGGAGTGCATGCGGGTCGAAGAGATCGCGCACGTTCGCCATCGCCGCGAGATCCTCGGTGCGATAGACCATCGACATGCCGTTGCGTTTCTCGATGCCGACACCATGCTCGCCGCTAATCGTCCCGCCGAGTTCGACGGCGCGGGCTAACACGATGTTGCCGATCTCGATGACCGCAGCGACCTGTCGCTTCTCGCGCTTATCGTAGAGCAGCAGCGGGTGCAGGTTCCCGTCGCCGGCATGGAAGACGTTGCCGACGACGATTCCGTGCTGCTTTGCCGCATCATCGACGGTCGCGAGCATCTCGGGTAAGCGCGTGCGCGGGACACAGACATCTTGCGTGTAGTAATTCGGCGCAATGCGTCCGATCGCGCCCGCTGCGCCCTTGCGTCCGCGCCACAGCGCTTCGCGTTGTTCGGCGCTCGTCGCTGCCTGCCACTTCGTTGCGCCGTGGGCGCGGGCGATTCGCGCGATGGCGGCGTCGGCGCTTGCAACCTCCTCGGGCTCGCCGGAGGATTCGACGAGCAGGACCGCCGCCGCGTCGGCGGGATAGCCCGCGGCATACGCGCTCTCAACTGCACGCACGATCGTGGCGTCCATCATCTCCAGGGCGGTCGGGACGATTCCCGCGCCGACGATCGCGCTGACCGCCTCCGATGCGCTCTCGATACTCGGGAATGCGGCGAGCCAGACGCCGGTGGTCGGCGGAATGCGGAGCAGGCGAACCCAGGCCGAGGTAACGATGCCCAGCGTTCCCTCGCTCCCGACCAGCAGCGCGGTGAGGTCGTATCCGAGATCCTCGACGGCGGTGGTAAAACACTCGCCGCGCTCGTCGACGATCTCGAGCGCCAGCACGTGGTTGACGGTCGTTCCATAGGCGAGGCAGTGCGGCCCACCGGCGTTGGTGGCGATATTTCCCCCGATCGTGCTCGCGCGCTGCGAGGCGGGATCGGGAGCGTAGAAAAAGCCGGTCGATGCGATGCGCTCGCTGAGTTGGAGATTGACGAGTCCCGGCGCGATGCGCGCCCGGCGATTCTCGATATCGAGCTCGATGAGCTGGTTCATCCGCGCGAACGAGAGGACGACTCCGGCGCGGGCGGGTGCCGCGCCGCCGCAGAGCCCGGTTCCGGAACCGCGGGCGATGATCGGTTCCTCGAGATCGCGGGCGATCTTTACCACCGCGCTCACCTGCGCGGCGGAGCTTGGCAGCACCACCGCACTGGGCAACACGCCCTGGCTGTAGGCGTCGAAGGAGTAACATGCAAGATCCTCCGGAGAGGTCTTGACGGCTTCCGCGCCCAGCGCTTCGATCAGTCGTTCGATTAACACG
>JAJXXM010000403.1:0-417 GCA_021781095.1 bacterium | reverse complement strand
CTGCCCGGTGTTTGGGCATGCAGGAAGAGTAGCCTGCCCGGCTTAACGGCTCGACGGCAAATGTTCATGTTCGGGAAGAAGAAGAAACCGACGACGAAGAGCATGCTTCGCGCGCAGCCCGGCGTGCAGCAGAAGCGCTCGGCGTTCCGTATGCCGGTGGAGTTCGAAATACTCTACGAACTCGATGGTCGGAAAGGCCGGCGTTCGGCGCTTGCCAACGATCTTTCGGCGGGTGGTCTGCGCCTCGTCACCGACGAGGATCTCATTAAGGGTTCGCTGCTCCATCTCGATATCCAACTTCCCGCAGATTTTCTCGAAGAGATGACCGTCGAGAAAGAAGTCTTCAAACAGACGCCGTTCGGGCTGCGCCCCGAAAGCGTTCGCGAACGCCCTCCGGGCTTCGAACCGATGCGCTTG
>JAJXXM010000102.1 GCA_021781095.1 bacterium | reverse complement strand
GGTATCATCGGTACCGTGCTCGGCCTCATCGGCATGCTCAAGGGGTTAGCCTCCGCCGCGAACAGCACCAATATTGCCGGCTCCATCGGCGTCGCCACCGCGCAGGCCTTTGTGGCGACGTTCTTCGGCATCATGTTCGCAAACTTGTTGTGGCTGCCGATCGCCACGAAAATCAAGGAGCGCAACGGCGAGCTTTTGCTCCTGCGCGAAATTATGATCGAGGGCATCCTCGCGATTCAGTCCGGCGATAATCCGCGTCTGCTCGAAGAGAAACTGCTCGCCTTCCTCGACCCACGCGATCGCGAAGCGCACGTGGAAGAAGGTGGGGCCGTTGCCACAGACGAGCTCGCGGCGAGTTCGACGTAACGCCGATCGATGGCACAACCGGTAAAGACCGCGGCGCGCGCGGCCGAATCGAAGCTCCACAACAAACAAAAGGAGCAACAAGTCGAAACGGCCGGGATGATGCGTTGGCTCCTGACGTACGCCGACATGATCACCCTCATGCTCGCGCTCTTTATCATTCTTTTCGCGATGTCGACGATCAGCCGCGTCAAGGTGCAGGCCTTCGCGAAATCCGTCTCCGGCGGCTTCAATAACGTTTGGTCGATCAATCAGCCGCCCAACGGCGGTAGCAACGGTCAGCAATCCTTCGGGGCGAATGCCAACGTGCCGACGTTGCAGCGCGAGCTCGAGCGCTACGTGCAAAAAAACCAGCTGCAGAACCAGGTGCAGATTCGCCGAGAGCGACACAAATTGGTGGTGACGCTCCTCTCGGACCAGTCGTTTTACAATAGCGGAAGCGCGCGCATCCGGCCGCAGACGCTGAAAATTCTCGATACGGTCGCCGGGTTTTTGAAGAAGACGGCCAACCCGATCCGCGTCGAAGGAAACACCGATAACGTACCGATCCACACCGCGCGGTATCCCTCGAACTGGGAACTTTCGACGGCCCGTGCCGTCAACGTCGTGCGCTACCTCGTCGAACACGACGGGCTCGAGCCGACGCGAATCGCTGCAGCGGGATACGGCAAGTATCACCCGCGCGTCAGCAACGCGACGGCCGCCGGCCGCAAAGAAAATCGTCGCGTCGATATCGTCATTTTAAATGAAAGCGACGTCCCGCAGGTGACCGCGCGGACCGATCGCTTCCTTCCTGCGGCGAAGAAACCCGCTACTCACCCTTCCGTCAAACCTACGGGCAAGAGCTAGGAGCGCGTAATGTCGAGTTTATCGCAAGAAGAGATCGACGCCCTCATCAATCAACTCGGCAGCGAAGAATCGCAGCTCGAAACCATTGAAAGCCGTCGTATAAAGTCGTTCGACTTCCGCTTCAATAAGCGGCTCGACAAGTTTTCCAATAACCAATTGCAGACGCTCCGGACGCTGCACGAAAACTTCACGCGCTTGCTCAATAACTCGCTCTCGGTCTACCTGCGGACGCGGGTCGAGGCGACGATCGTTTCGATCGAGCAAATCAGCTACGGCGATTTTATCGCCTCGATCGGGATTCCGTCGATTCTAGCGATTTTCTCGATGGATCCGTTGCCGGGGAGCGGCATCGTTCAAGTCGATCTCAATCTCGTCTTTTCGATCATCGATCGCCTCCTCGGCGGCCCGGGCTGGTTCCCGCCGAAACTGCGCGACCTCACCGACATCGAGCGTACGCTGATGCAGCGCTTCATGGCGCGCATGCTCAACAGCTATCGCGAATCCTGGAACTACCTGCTCACGCTTTCGCTGAAGATCGAAGCGCTCGATTCGAACCCACAATTCATTCCGCGCATCATCCCGCTCGACCAGATCATCGCCTACGTCTCGATGGAACTAAAGGTCGGCGACATGGCGGGTGTCATGAACTTTTGCCTTCCCTACCTCGTGTTGCAGTCGATCGGGCAACAACTGACCGATTTCCAGTGGTCGCCGACGGTGATCGCCGGGCGAGGGATGACCGAGGATGATGTGGCCCAGTTAGAACGAAACGTCGAACGGGCGGATATCGATCTCGAAGTCGAACTTGGCCGGACGACGCTCTCGTTGCGCGATCTCGTCTCGCTCCAGCTCGGCGACGTCGTCGTTCTCGATAACGAGACCTCGCAGCCGCTGGTGGGGAAAGTCAACGAACGGGAGAAGTATCACCTCTTTCCGGGGGTCTATAAAGATCGCTACGCTATGAAGGTTGCCGGTGCGCTCACGAATGAGGACGAATAAGCGACGATGATGCAGATCGATAATCTCGCCGACACGATGTTTGCCGCTGCGGCGACCGTGCTCGGGCGCCTGGTCGAGCAAGCCGCAGTCGCCGGAGCGAGCGTGCGGGCCGACCACGAAGGCTCGATTCACACCGAGGGCGACGAACTCGTCGCGCTCGCGGAGATCCCCGCACTCGGCGCCCAATTAGTCGTTCGCTTTCAGCGCGACGATCTCGCGCACATCGTCGGCGTGATGCTCGGCGGCGAAGAGTCGGTCGGCGAACTCGGCCCGATGCAGCTCTCGATCGCGTCGGAGACGGTCTCGCAGATCGCCGTGGCGATGGCCGAACGTCTCGCCGAGGATATCGGTGCCTCGACCGCCGGCATTCATGCCGAGCTGTGCAGCGACGCGACCCTCTTGCCCCCGCCCCCGTTTCAATCGTACAGCGCGCCGATCCAGTTGGAGAACGATCTGGCGCCGCATATCGCCGTCGACTTTGCAGCGATCACGCTCTCGAAACTCGGCAGCTCGGAGGAGCCGACGCCGGTCGCTGCAGGCTCGATGGCCGCTGCGTCGGCGCCGCCGAAAGCGGCAGCGCCCCCGATCGCGGCCGCACCCGCGCAGTTCGAGCCGATCGTGCCGACCCAATCGAAGAAGACTCCGGCAGGGCAGGCGAATCTCGATCTCGTTCACGACGTGCCGTTGCAGGTACGGGCGATTCTCGGCAAGACCGTCATGCAGCTTCGCGACGTCGTCTCGCTCCAGCAAGGAAGCGTCTTCGAACTCGATAAGCTCGCCGTCGACCCGATCGACATCTACGTCAATAATATTCTTATTGCGCGTGGGGAAGTGGTGGTCGTTGATGATAAATACGCGGTGAAAATCAGCGAGCTGAATCCCCAGGTCGGCTAGCGGAGTCCGCGGAGCGGTTTCATGACGACGCATCTTTGGGCTCAATATATCTTTGCGCTGATTGTCGTCGCCGTCGTTTTGTTGCTTTTTGCCGCGCTCGTCAAGGCACTCGGCCGCGGGCGCATCGTCCTCTCGGCGGAACGTCGATTGGTGACGGTGTTGGAATCGACGCCGCTCGGAGCGCATGGAGCGCTGCACGTTATTAAGGTCGGTAATCGGTATTTGCTCGTCGCCAGCGCGACCACGGGTACGCGCAACGTGATGGAGATTCCCGCCGAGGAGATCGAAGGCTGGATGGCCGCGCAGCGGGCGGGCTTCGACGTCACCAAACGGGCCTGGAGTTCGATGTTTTCGCTTCCGTGGAGCAAACGATGAAGGCGCGTTCGTTCGTATACCTCGGGGCGGCGCTTGGATTTACCATGCTGCTCCTCGCGCCCGCGTTCGTCGCGGCGGCGACCGCGCCGACGCCGCCGTTGCCGCCGATTCCCTCGTTGAGCATCGGATTGGGGCAAGCGCAGTCTCCGCAGCAAGTGGTCGGCGCCCTTCAAGTGCTATTGTTGCTCACCGTGCTCGCGCTCGCCCCGACCTTGCTGGTGCTGATGACCTCGTTCACGCGCATCATCATCGTCCTGTCGTTCGTGCGCACCGCGTTGGGCACCGCGCAGGTCCCGCCGAACCAGGTGCTGATCGGGCTCGCGTTACTGTTGACGTTTTTCGTGATGAACCCGGTGATCAACACGATCAACACGACGGCGGTCCAGCCGTATATGAAGAAGCAGATCTCGCAACAAGTCGCGCTCGATCGCGCCGCAAAGCCCCTGCGAGCGTTCATGTTCAAGCAGACGCGCGAGAAGGACCTCGAACTCTTCTATTCGATTTCCAAGCATCCGCGCCCGAAGAAGCAGGCCGACGTCCCAACCTACATTTTAGTTCCGGCGTTTGTCATCTCCGAATTGAAGACGGCGTTTCAGATCGGCTTTCTCCTCTACGTACCG
>JAJXXM010000153.1 GCA_021781095.1 bacterium | reverse complement strand
CAGTACGCCGGGCAGAGCTACTGGCTCTTTTTCGGCGTCTACGGCAACGGCTGGAACAACGGGTACATCTACCAATACCTCGACGACGTCAGCCTCAGCGCCGGCGGTGTGACCCCGAGCCCATCGCCGAGCCCAGTGCCGAGCGCAACGCCGACCGCACAACCGACGGCTACGCCGACCGCGCAACCAACGGCAACGCCGACCGCGCAACCGACGGCAACGCCGACCGCGCAACCGACGGCAACGCCGACCGCGCAACCGACGGCGACGCCGACCGCGCAACCGACGGCTACGCCGACCGCGCAACCGACGGCGACGCCGACCGCGCAACCGACGGCAACGCCGGTACCGAGCGCCTATGCGTGCGACGATGCGCAGTTCCTCAGTTACCAGGCAGAGTTCGGCGCGGGAACGATCTCCGGCGATCAACTCGTCGATATCTGCGGTCAAGTCACGCAAGTACTGCCGTCGAAGGTAACCGCGAGCGGAAATCACGGCTACTTCTACGTGCAGATTCCCAACGGCGGCACGATCGAGATCGTCTCGAATCTCGACGCGATGGCGCAGGCGCCGTCCAACAACCCGCCGAGCTGGCCGTGGGTCGCGACCGGCAATTACGTCTACGTGCAGGGGCGCTACTACTACGACAACTCGAGCAGCCAAGGCATCGATTGGACCGAGGACGACACCGGTTCGTGGCCCTACACCGGCTACGTCGCGGTCTGCGATTCAAGCGGCAACGGCTGCGTGAAATACTGGTAAGTTCACGCTGACGAAGGCTGCGGAGTGAAACGCTCCGCAGCCCGATCCCCCTGTCCCCCCGAGTAGCTGTTGTCACCCCGAGTAGATGGGATGAGAAGGCCGGTCGCCGAAGCGGTTTTCGAAAGAACACCCGCGTTGCGCACTCAGAGGTGCAAGGGAGACCGACCTTCATGGGCAAGCATAGCAAGAACGCAGCCAAACGCAAGATGCAGGGAGCGCCCCGCGCGGCTGGATGTACCCTCCCCGCCGACGCCGTAGCGATCGGCATCGATCTCGGCGACAGCTCCAGCAATATTTGTGTCATCGATGCAGCCGGCGAGATCGAGAGCGAGTCGCGGATCCGCACGACCGAGACGGGCGTACGCGCCTACTTCGAGCACCTCGCGCCCGCGCGGGTGGCGCTGGAGACCGGGACGCACTCGGGTTGGGTGAGCCGCCTCATCGCCGAGTACGGCCACCAGGTCGTCGTGGCCAATGCGCGCGAATTGCGCAAAATCCACCAGAGCAATCACAAGAACGACCGCGCCGATGCGGAGGCTTTGGCACGGATGATGCGCGCCGACCCGCGTTTACTTGCGCCGGTCACGCTCCGTTCTGCGGCGATGCAGAACGATATGGCGCTTTTGCGCGCACGCGATGTCTTGGTGCGCACCCGCGCGCGGCTTACCACCGCCGCGCGCGGGTTGGTCAAAGCCTCCGGGAAGCGGCTGCCCGGCTGCAGCACGGAGAATTTTCCGCGGAAGGTGCGGGCCCATATTCCCGCCGAGTTACAGGGCGCGCTCGACCCATTGCTGACGATGCTCGAGACGCTCGACGTGCAGATTCGTTCGTGCGACGAACAGATCGCAACGATGGCGCAGGAGCGCTACCCTGCATCGGCTGTACTCGAACAGATCGCCGGCATCGGCACGCTCACGGCGGTAGCGTTCATATTGACGCTTGGCGACCGCGATCGGTTCAGACGCAGCCGCGACGTTGGGCCGTATCTGGGCTTGGTGCCGCGTCAGGCGGATTCCGGTGCGTGTTCGCCGCAATTGGGGATCACGAAAGCGGGAAATTCCACCATGCGTCGATTGCTCGTCGGCAGCGCGCAGTATATCTTGGGGCGATTCGGGCCCGACACCGACTTGCGGCGCTTCGGCGTACGGATCGCCGCTCGCGGCGGGAAGAATGCCAAGAAACGTGCGGTGATCGCCGTTGCGCGAAAACTTGCAGTCCTACTGCATCGGCTTTGGGTGACCGCCGAGTGCTACGAACCTTTACGCAACGAACGGCTCGCTCAAACAGCATCACCGACAACAACGACTGCCGTAGACACTGCGGCATAACCTTCAGGAGCATCATCAACCGAAAGCAAACAACCTTCTTCCGGAATGACGTCCATCGACTTTTTCGCCGCGTTCGGGCGACTGCGGCAGGGGCTACGATCCTTCAGAGATCGCCGAGTAGATAGCAGCGCCCACTTTCACGATGAACCCCAACATGCACCGGGCCCCGAGGGGCTCACCACGAGTGCGGATGGAAGCGGGGCGGACCGAATTCTTCGACGGCGTCATCACGGAAGCTCACGAGCGGAGACCTAGAACGAAAAAACAAAGAAGTACGACGAAGGAACCACTTGACAACACCGGCCTTCTCATGGAAGCCCGATTGCGCCGATTGGCGAACCGCCGGTCGGCATGGATCGCACCGACGGCTACCAGATAGGCGACGTGACGATTCAGGGCGTGCGCGCCTACGATCCCACCACCGCGCAGTGGACGAGCCCCGATGCCTACGCCGGCACCACCACCGACCCCGGCTCGCAGAAGCCGTTCATGTGGAACGGCAATAATCCGGTCGCGTACGGGGACCCGAGCGGGTTCTGTACCGATCCCGGGCCCGGGCAGAAGCCAAACGGTTGTTTGGGTGGCGTTAATTGGAACGCAACTGCGAATTTCGGGAAATTCATGATGCAGATGCTCTCGTTATTTATTCCGGGTGGCCCCGAGGGTGATCTCGCCGTGGCAGCGGGGGAAGAATTTTTCCAACACGCTGGGGCTTCGGTTGCCGACACATTCCGCGGAGCGCTCTCACACCTGCTTTCTGGAGGGCGGCTGGTGCAACGCGGCCCTGTCACGGTTATCGAAATCCATGGTGGCGAAGCGGCGCTACGGGACGCCTTCCAGTCGTTGGCGAAGGCCAGCGGAAGTGCGACGAAACTTACGCCCGAGGGCGTCGAGACCCGAAAGGCAGGCAATTGGAGTGCGAGTATGCGCGGTTTTAGCAGTACCATAAGCTGGAATCTTCCGACCCTTCAAATCGATCGAGCCGGCTCGACGCTCAAAATCCGAGCGCTGAGGATTCCGCGATGATAGAACGTATTACTGCACCGAAACCGCTGCTGTACTGCGAGCAGTTGAGCGATATCGAAGCTTGCAAACGGATTTCACGGCTCAATTGGGTATGCCGGGGACGTTGGATGGAGTATGAGGAACGGATCGCCTATACGCAGGTGCAATTGCAGAAAGTAGCGGGATGGATCGCCGGCCCTTTTGACCGTATCAGTACCAGCGAGGATTCTCCACCTACCCGAAGAGCCGTCGCAGACGCGTTCTTGGCATTGGGTGCTCAGGAAATTATCGTGTCGCCGCTCCCCGGAGACACCCCCAACTATATCCCCAATGCGATTCGTTTGAAAGAAGTGTCGGAACGTGCGCTCGGTGAGGCACTCTATGCAGTTCAGTTGCATGTCTGCGCAATATCGGCATTTAATGCAAGCCCTTTTCACCCCATTGCTGCGGTGCTCGATATAAGCTTTGACGATTATGGAATTTGCGTGGGCCCGGAGCCGTTTGTGACGTCTATCATCGGCGATATCGAAGCAATGATGGCGCGCCTTCCTTATGAGATGGTCCACGATAGCGACCAGCTTCCGACTAATACCGGGCTCGGCTCGGCTTTTGCTCGTCGTATTATTACCTCGGTGAACGAATATAACTGTGCCGAGCCAGGATATACCGTGCTCTTCCCCGAGTAGGCAATACAAAGTGAGGCGCCTACGGTGTGGCGCGCCTCTACGGTGGGCCGAATCAGCCGCGAGCCGGAGCAAGGGTCGTGACTCTCGGGGAGACGACTCAGTGCCGAAATCGATATCAAGCAGCCGAGAAATGAAACGGCATCCGTGGAGCTTTAGCAGCGCAAGTACGGTGAACCCGCCAGTCCCGTTACGCTGGGATGGGAGCGCGCTACTCTTTACGACCGAAACTACCGGTACGAGCTCTCCAGCGATCATGCTCTATGTTGAGACGATCGGTGATGTGCAGTTGGGGAGCGACGGCGTCAATGTTTTCTATGCAGTTAGCACCATCGAT
>JAJXXM010000349.1 GCA_021781095.1 bacterium | reverse complement strand
CG
The DNA here is from genome assembly GCA_021781095.1 of bacterium. Next base: position 4,115 of record JAJXXM010000349.1, on the reverse strand, counting down.
AGTTTCGTCCAGGTCTTGCCGCCGTCGAGCGATTTATAGATGCCGTCGTTGGGACCGCCGCTGCGGAAGGTCCACGGTTTGCGCCGGAACTCCCACATGCCGGCGTAGACGACGTTCGGATCGCTCGGGACCATCGCGAGATCGCTCGCACCGCTATCGGGAGCGAGATAGAGCGTCTTCTTCCACGTCTTGCCGCCGTCGAACGTCACGTAGACGCCGCGGTGCACGCTGTTGCGAAATGGGTCGCCGAACGCGGCGACCACGACGTGGTTGCCGTCTTTCGGATCGACGACGATGCGCGAGATCGCGCGGACGCCTTTGAGGCCGACCCGCTTCCAGGTGATTCCGCCGTTCGTCGATTTATAGAGGCCGTCGCCGTAGCTGACGTCGTTGCGCGGATTGCTCTCGCCCGTCCCGACCCACACGACGTTGTTGTTGCTGGGATCGATCGTCACCGCGCCGATCGCCGCGACCTTCTGATTCGCAAAGACCGGCGTCCAGGTAAAGCCGCCGTTGATCGTCTTCCAGACGCCGCCGCCCGCGGAGCCGACGAAGTAGAGTTTCACGTTGGTCGCCGATCCCGCGACCGAGGTGATGCGCCCGCCGCCTGCGGCAGGGCCGATCTCACGCCACGTCATCTGCGTGTACGGCGGAGGTGGCGTCGGCGTGGGCGTCGGTTTCGGCGAGGCCTTCGCGGCGGTTTTCGCCGGGGCCGGGGTAGCGCCGACTGCCGCACGCGCGTGCGAGGGAAGGCTAAGAGCGAAAAGAACTGCGGCGGCGAGCGCCCAGCGTATGGGTGTGCGAGACAACGGCTTCCTCCTCGAAGAGAGCTTCATATTCAGCCCGAGGAGTCCGATAGCAAAGGCCGCGCTCCTGCGAGCGCGGCCTCAAATGTTGCTCAAAAAGGCGGAATTTAGGCCGACATGCGGGTGATCAACACGTCGATATCGTCGCGTCCCGCTTTTCGAACGAAGGTGATGTGCACGCGCTGTGCACCCCAAGCAAAGCGGAAGGTGTAATCGAAGGTCTCGATGCCCCCGCTCGACTTTCCGGCGAGCGTATCGAAGCGCCCTTGGAACTCCGGGTTCGCGGTGCAGGGCGCGACTTCGGTGAAGAAGTTCCGACCGACCTGCGATTTCTGATCGAGGCGCGCCATCTCAGCCTCGGTGCGATTGTAGCGAAGGATCTTTCCATCGAGCCCCAAGGTGATCACGCCGACGGGCAACCCGTCGATCTCCTGCGCGCTCATCGCCTCGACTCGGTCGAGCAACTCTCGATCGTGCATGAATGCTCCTCTTCTAACATCTCTATCAGCGTACGAAAACGCTCCCACTGGGGGAACCTCGCACCATAACTCAGCGAAAAATCCGGGAGTTGCTCCCTACATGTAAGGAGCGCGCAAAGGGGACGGTGGGCGCTAGCGCACTGCGAAGCGCACGAGCACCTGCCCGGCAAAGGCAGCAAGGACGCCGAGCAACACGCTCCCGAGCGCATAGAGCGTGGCCATGGCGAACGCCCGATCGCCGACCAAGGTCACGGTGTCGAGCGCGAAGGTCGAGAACGTCGTATAGCCGCCGAGGACGCCGACGGCGAGAAAGAGCCGCAACAGCGGCGTCATTCCCAGCGACGAAGTTGCCGCGAGCTCGGCAACGATCCCGATCAGCAGGCTCCCGGTGAGGTTGATCAGCAAGGTGCCGAATGGAAAACCGGGACCGAGGCGGGCGACGACGAGGAGATTCACGACGTACCGCAGCGCAGAACCGACGCCGCCGCCGAGAGCGACGGCGAGAATCGCTTTGAGGCCCATTTACTCGCTCGCCTCCGAGCCGAGCCGGAGCAGTTCGAGCCCTTCGAGGGTGAGCAGCCCATCGGCGACGATCTCGCGCACGACCGAGACGATCGCCTCGATTTTCTCCGCACGCTCGATCACCTCGACGACGACCGGGAGATTCGTCGAGAGATCGAAGACGCGCGCGGCGTGCACGGTGCGCCTCGCACCGAACCCTTCGATCCCTTTAAAGACGCTCGCGCCGCCGACGCCGATCTCGCGCAGACGCTCGACGAGTGCAACGTACGCAGGGCGGTCGCCAAAGCGATCGCCTTCATCAAGATAAACGCGCATGAGCTGCGCCGGTGTCGTCATGGTCTGTGGGCCCCTTCTGAAGAACGCGATGGCTCGTCAGGAGTCATTGGCCCACGGAGGGCGATTCGCGCCGATCCGACGCAGGGTGAACCCCTCCACCCTTTCCTCGTTACGGTGCGGCGCACGAAGGAGGCTCTCCTGCCGCTACGGCGTGCCGGAACGTTCGTAATGCGGCACGTTGACGTGAATCGCGTACCACTGGGAATAGCCGATAGCGGCGATGAGCAATATGAAAAAGAGGATTAGTCCCACTCCCCAGGCGCGCTTACCGGTGGGGCTCATCTGCGAAAATCGGCTCATAGGGCTCTCTTCGGCACGGCGCGAACCCTCGGCCTCCATGCGGAGATTTCGAACCTTGCTCCCCGCGGCGTTTGCTGTGGGCCTGTTCCTCCTCGCGCCGCAACGCCTGCTCGCGGCTCCACGCCCCCGGCCGGTCCCCGCAACGATCGGCAACGCCCGCGCCTACGCTCGCTTTCTGCAGAAAGTGAACCCGCAGATGCCGCGCTGGCAGCGCGAACAACTCGCGCTCCACGCGCTACGCAGCGCCTGGCACTATCATATCGACGCGAATCTTCTCGTCGCACTGGTAACGGTGGAATCGAGCTGGCACACCCACGCACGGTCGTGGGCGGGTGCGGTCGGGTTGGGGCAATTGATGCCGGGGACCGCCGCGCGCATGGGGATCGATCCGCACGACCCGTTGCAAAATCTCTCCGGTGCAGCGCGCTACCTCAGCGAACAGGTGCAGCGCTTCGCCAAAACCCACCACCCATACCGTTATGCCATCGCGGCCTATAACGCGGGGCCGAAGGCCGTCGTCGAATACGGCGGCATTCCGCCCTATTACGAAACGCAGCATTACGTCGTGAAGGTGACGCGCATCTGGCGACGCATCGCGCGGAGCGTTCACGCAACGCACGGGATCGCGCTCCAACATCCGACGCCGGACGAACGTTATTGGATCTCCTCGACCGATAGCATCGGCTCGCCGTAGCCTCCAACGAGCGCGCGCGTCGCGAACGAGCGGCGACAGAATCATCGTCAGCCCGAGTAGGCCCCGCAGGGGCCGTATCGAGGGCGAGCTGCTGCGGCGCCTCGATACGCGCTTCGCGCTACTCGGCGTGACAACACCCTTTACTCAGCGCGACAGAATCATTGTCAGCCCGAGTAGGCCCCGCAGGGGCCGTATCGAGGGCGAGCTGCTGCGGCGCCTCGATACGCGCTTCGCGCTACTCGGCGTGACAACACCCTTTACTCGGCGTGGCAACACTTTACTCGCCGCGACAACCCTTTACTCGGCGCGACAACACCCTTTACTCGGCGTGACAACACCCTGTGGCGACACCCTTTGCTCGCCGTGGCAACACCCTTTACTCGGCGCGAGAACAGCGCTACGCGGCGTCGTCCCCGCTTCCCGGATCGCCGTAGAGACAGCGCAACGCCGGCATCGCATAGGCGAGCCCGACGTTCGCGTCGACTTTCAGCGCGCGCACGCCCGCCGCATGCGCCGCTTCGATATCGTCGTTTTTATCGCCGATCATCACGCACTCGTGCGGGTCGACGCCCATGGTACGCATCGCTTCGAGCAGCATTCCCGGTTGCGGCTTGCGGCACGAGCAACCATCCTCGGGGCCGTGCGCGCAGTAGAGCACCGCATCGAACGGACCGAGCAGTTCGATCACGCGCGCGTTGACGGCCTCCACCTGCGCTCGCGTGATGAGCCCGCGCGCGATTCCCGACTGATTGCTCACCAGCGCGATGCCGAGCCCGAGCCCGCGCAGTTCGTCGAGCGCGGCCTTCGCGCCGGGCAGCGGTTCGACCAGCGCGGGATCGCCGTTGTACGGCTCGTCGCGCACGATCGTTCCGTCGCGATCGAGCAAAACTGCTGCGATCACGGAGCCGCGACGTAGACCTCCGCTCCACGCTCGAGAAACTCGCGGCTCTTCTCTTCCATTCCCGCTTGCGCGAACTC
>JAJXXM010000394.1 GCA_021781095.1 bacterium | reverse complement strand
TTTCGACGCGCGCCGAATCGAAGTGGTTCCAGAGCCAGGGATGGGAGGTCATCAACATGACCCAGTATCCCGAATCCTATCTCGCGCGCGAACTCGAGATCTGTTACGCGAATATCTCGTTGATCACCGATTACGATGTCGGCCTCGAGGGAATGTCGCCGGTCTCCCACGCCGAGGTGATGAAGGTGTTCGCGAGCAACAACGAACGCGTGAAGGCCGCCCTCGGCAAGATCATCGAGCGCATCGATCTGCATGCCGATTGTTCGTGTCGCCACGCCCTCGACGGCGCGCGCGGCTAGGGCACACCGAGCAATGAACCGGCGCAATGCTCCCGAGGTCGATCTCGGCATCTACCTCCGCGGCCTCGGGCTGTTGTTGCGTCACCCGGCGACGATCGTCGTCCCGCTCTTGGCGGCACTCGTCAGCGTTTTGCTCGCGCAGGTCGGGCAACTCTTTACCGATCCACTCGGGAGCGCCGGCGGCGGGATCGTGAGCTTCGCACAACAACTCGCATTCGGTTTCGCCTTCGGCGTCGCGACGCTCTATGCCAACGATCTCCAACGCGGCTACCGCACGAGCTTCGATAGCGTGTGGAACGAAGCGCTCGGGAAGGCGGGGGCGATCCTCATGGCGACGATCGGATTCGTCTTCGTCATCTCGGTCGCCGCGACGGTCGGCTCGCTCTTCGGCGCGATCGGGGTCTACGGGCTGCAGCTCGTAGCGGCGGTTTTTCTGATCTACACCATCCCCGCCGGAGCGATCTCCGGCCTCTCCGGCCCGTTAGCGATCAGCGCCTCGATTCACGCGGTACGCGAACACCCGGCTCGAGCGATCGTGCTGGGAATCGTTTTCGTTTTGCTCTGGGGCGTTCTGCCGCAACTCGTCATCTATCGGATGCTGACGCTGACGACAAATCCGCTGCTCTTCCAAATAATCCCGGCGGTCGTCCAGGCGATTGCCTTTGCCTATCTCGCCTTCCCCTTCGCAAAAAATTACGACGACGTCGCGCCGCGGGGTTTTCGCTAAGGCCGCTCCGCACCGGGTACGGCGATACCCGTGATGGCCATTCGGACGAGATCGGCGACCATCGTCGGGCTGACGTTCGTGCGAGCCAAGCGTTGAGCATCGTCGATCTTCTCGAACGCCTTGAGCCCGCGTTCGAGATCGATGCGCCGCTCCGTACGCTCACCGAGATAGCTCGCCGCAATCGCATCTTTCAAACGCGACTTAATCGCGAGTAATCCTTCGTCCAGGCTCTCGCGCGTCGCCCAACTCACCGCCGGCGTGTTGCCGGCGACCGCATCGTCGAACCAACGCGCGATCACCGCATGCGGGGCTTCGGCATCGCTATCGAGCAGTTCGAGGGCTCGCGTCAGGCTGCCACGCGCCCGGGAGAGCACGTGTTCGGCGGCTTCGCGAGCGAAACCACGCCGTTCGAGCAGTCGCAACATTTCGTCTCGCGAGAGCGGCCCGACGCGCAGTTGCGTCAGCCGCGAGCGAATCGTTCCAAGAATCGCGGCGGGGGTCGAACTCGTTAATAATAGCGTCACGCCGCTGGGCGGTTCTTCAAAGAACTTCAACAATGCATTCGCCGCTGCGGGCGATGCAAACTCAACGTCGGCGAGCAGCAATACGCGCCGTCCGCCGGAGTACGATTGCATCGCTAGCTGTCGAATGAGATCGCGCGATGTCGTATCTCCCGTCGTCGCGAACCCCGCGCCCGCCGTTTCACCGATTTTTAAAGCACCGAAATGTTCGATAAAATCAGGATGCGTGCTCTGCCCTTCATGGCCGAAAAGCGCGCACGAGCGGCAGGTGCCGCAGGCGCCGAACGCGCGGTCGCCGTTCCCTTCGCAGAGCAACGACTGTGCGAGGTAGCGCGCGAAACTTTTTTTCCCCGTGCCGCTCGGGCCGACCAGAAGATACCCGTGGGCGATCTCCGTCTTGCGGCTCCGCGAGAAAAATGCGCGCGCCGCATCGGCGCCGATCGAGGGATCGTACGCGTCAGCCATTGGAGCTCACTCCTTCGATCGCAGCGAGCGCCGCCGCGACGAGATGCTCCGGCGTCTCGGCTGCATCGAGAACCACGTGCCGCGAGCCTCGACGAGCGAGCGCGAGGAACCCCTCGCGCACCCGTTCGTGAAATCCGAGCCGTTCGTTTTCAAGGCGATCGCGCACGCTACCACGTTCGTCGAGGCGATGTCGCGAGAGCGTCGGGTCGCAATCGAGCACGATCGTGAGATCGGGCTCGAGCCCACCGACGGCGAGATCGCAGAGGCCGCGCAACATGGCGAGGTCGAGCCCGCGCCCGTAGCCTTGGTAGGCGAGCGTCGAATCGACGAAGCGGTCGCAGATCACCGTCTCCCCGCGCTCCAGCGCCGGGCGAATGAGGGCGGCGACGTGCTGCGCTCTCGCCGCGTTGACGAGCATCGCTTCGGCGACCGGGACGACCTCCAACTCCGAGGAGAGAAAGATCGAACGAATCGCATCGCCGAGAGGGCTCCCGCCGGGCTCCCGCGTCGTCGTGACCTGCCGTCCGCGCGCGCGCAACGCCTCGGCGAGACCCGCTTGCAGGGTGCTCTTACCGCTACCTTCAATTCCTTCGATGACCGCAAACATCTCGGGGCGGTCTTTCGACGGGAGGTCAACCCATGTCCCTCGGCAACTCGATTTTCTCAGATGTGATCGAGTGGGTTCTCGGACGCACGGGCGACCGCCGGCAATATCAACGCCGGACGGGCGCTTTTCACGTGTGGTGGCTCCCCGATGCAAGCAAACCGAACGACCTCCGACAAGGCATCGGCATGGAGATCTCCGCGAACGGGCTCGTTTTCATCATCCGCGAAAAAATCGTCGCGAAGGAATTCAACCTAATCGTACGCTTGCGCGAACAGCGTTTACCGATTCGTTGCAAAGCGATCCGTAGCGATACCGTTCAGCACAAAAACGATACCTGGACTCGCTATTTTTGCGAATTTTCGGGGATCGCCGCCGACCATTGGGACGCCGTGGTCCGCTACGTCACCGATACGCCCGAACCCGTCGACCGACGCACGCCGGAGAACCCGGCTGCGGCGCAAGCCGACGATGCGTATCGCCTCCTACCCGTTGCGATTCAGAATAAGATCGTCGCCGCGCTGGTCGCGTCGCATAAGCTCGACGAACCAAAGCCCGGACAGACGCCGTTGATCAAAATATTCTACGGCGGACTCGTGAACTCAGGCGGAAAGAAAGCACACCGCTTCAACGTTCACAGTCGGGTACAGGCGAAGGAAGAAATGATGGCCTACGACACGCGCTTTCTCGTCACCGAAGAGGGCGACGTCAAGCAGGTGTAGTGGCCCCTCGATACGGCGCTTGCAGCGCCTACTCGGGGTGACAGGGAGCGCTTGCAGCGCCTACTCGGGGTGACAGGAAGCGCTTGCAGCGCCTACTCGGGGTGACAGGGAGCGCTTGCATCGCCTACTCGCCACCCCGATAGATACGCACGCGTCGGTTCGGTTCGAGCCCCGTCGAACGCGAGTGCAGCCGGTGTTTCTCGGCCATCTGGTGCTGCATCCGTCGCACGTACGAGGTCTGCGGCGAGAGTTCGATCGCCTGACTCGTCAGCATCACCTGATAGATCGCCTCCTCGGCTTCGCGCATCGCGATCTCTTCGTGGTCGATCGAACCGAGGTGGAAGACATCGCGCAACGCCAGCTGGATCTGCGTCGTCGTATTGGTCTTAATGGCGTAGATCGGCACGTTTTCCGCGGCGATCTGTTTGAGTTTCGGTTGCCCCTTCCGTTCCAACGATTTCAGCGCGAAGACGACATCGGCATCGTCCCACGTCCGCGCGATCGAAGCACCGAGGCGAAGATTATGAATCGCGCGTTCGATCTTGCTGCGCGAGACGCCGTACGGAAATATCGAGAGCGGGCGTTGCCCTTCTTCGCGCTCGAACGCGCCGCCCTCGATGCTCTCGACGACGAGCGGCATCGACTCCGGCTCCGCTTCCTGCAGAATCGCCACCTCACCCGAAGCACCGCGTTGCCGAATCTCGGGCTGCGGTTGATAGCCGCGCAGGGTCGCGTCGACCACGTCGGCGACGCTTTTGTGAATTGCGAGCCGGTCGCGATCGTGGATC
>JAJXXM010000083.1 GCA_021781095.1 bacterium | reverse complement strand
GAGAGCGCGTAGGGCGAGACGCGCACGGCCATCGGCGCGTGGGCGAAGCCCGCTTCGATATCGGCGACGAACTCCGGCGGCGCCAGGTCGCGAATGGTTCCGACCAACTCTTCGGGCGTTTTGATCGAATGTTTCTGTTGCCAGAGATGGTCGAGGAAGGTCGCTTCGTCGACCTCGCGATACGCGGGCACGTGGCGCCAAAATTCGCCTTGCTTGAGATTTTTATACGCAAATTGCGATTCTGCCGCCGCCGGCTTTTTATGGACGATCTCGCTCATGGTCGCTGCCTCCGATAGATGGGTGGATTTACGAACGCGCGTATTTCGCGTTGAAATAGGAATGAATGGCCGGAAAATCGCGAAGCGTCTGCAACGCGATCTCGGCGTGGTTCCGGGCGTACCCGTTGCCGACGATCATCGTGATATCTTTCGCCGCACCTTCGGCTCCAAGTGCCGCTGCGGTGAACGATGTCGACATCGAGAAGAAATAGAGAGTCCCGTCGTCTTTCGTCGAGAGGATCGACGCGAGCTCGGTGCCGGGAACGTTCACGCAATTGATCACGACGTCGGCGAGGTCGGGAAGCAGCGCTTCCACCTGTCCGCTCACGCCGAGCGTATCGCGTGCATCGGCAACGATGAACGCATCGACGTATCCCTCGCGCCGCAGCAGTTGCGCCGCTTCGGTCTCCGCACTCGGTGCGATGCCGATCACGCGCCCGCTCGCCCCGACGGCGCGTTTGGCGTGCGCGCACGAAAGCATGCCGCTCTTGCCGTCGGCACCGATGACGACGACGTTTTGTCCCGGTTTGCAGAGCCGGGCGACTTGCGCCGGCGCGCCCGCGACGTCGAGCACCGCGAGAGCGACGTTCTCATCGATATCCTCGGGAAGCTTCGACCACAGGCTTCGCTCGAACAGAATCGCACTGCCTTCAATCCAGATGCGCCCCGTCTTCGTGCAGACGCGCGTGATGCGGCGAACGTGCAGCGGGGTGAGCGTGAGCGAGACGAGCGATGCGATTCGGTCGCCGACCTTCAATGCGATGCGGTCGCGGAGCCGCTCGCCGATCGCGGCGACGCGCCCGATGAACATGCCCCCGCTCCCGGTGACGGGGTTGTGCTGTTTGCCGCGCGTCGCGATGATATTCGCAACGTGCGCGCCGATGCGCGCTTCGTCGCCCTCTTCGGCGTCGGCGATCTGTTTGAACGATGCCGAATCGATATTGAGGACTTCCACCTCGCAGAGAATTTCGTTCGCGCGGGCGACCGGCGTATTATCGAGGCGCAGCGCGCTCTGCGGCATAGCGCCGGCGGGTTCGAGCACGCGATGCGTGCCGAGAGGATGGAGCGAGGTTTCGACGGTTGTCGTCATGGTAAGAGCGAGATGCCTCCGCGTTCGAATGGGGTTGAGAGCACGATCGTCGTGCGCGTGCGCGCCATGCCGCGCATGGTTTTCAAACGCGTCAGCAGATCGTCGAGATGGTCGGTCGAGCGCGTCATCACTTTGCAAAGAAACGACTCTTCGCCCGCAACGCTATGCACTTCCACGATCTCCGGAATCGCGCCGAGCGCGTCGGTGAACGCCGCGTAATCGCAATCTTGCGTGGTGTAACAGCTGATAAAGGCGATCAGACCGAGGCCGATACGCTTCGCATCGAGCTGCGCGGCGTAGCGGCGCACGAAGCCACGCGCCTCCAAGCGCTTCACGCGCTCGTGCGCTGCGGGCGCACTCAAACCCACCAGTGCACCCAGCTCGGCATAGGTCGAGCGGGCGTTGCCCTGGAGGGCGTCGAGGAGACGGGCGTCGAGCTCGTCGAGTTCGCTCTGGGCGATTGAAAGAGATACGGTCATATGCTTGGTTTGCCGAACATTATTCGGCCCAGGCAGTGTAGCACCGTCGATTCATTCAGCGCAAGGGGGCGGCAACGTCCTCCAGAGCACGCTGGGCGATGACGCGGAGCATCCGCTTGCGGTAGAGGAGGCTCGCGTTGGCGTTCTCGAGCGGCTTCCCGGCCCGGAAGACCTCCTCGGCGGCATCGGCGAGCGTCGCCGCGGCGAAGCGGCTTCCGAGCAGCAGCGCCCCCGCGCCCTCGACCTCGATGGGGGCGGAGCCGACGGCATTGAGGAGGATGCGTGCCTGCGTGCAGGTGCCCGCCTCGTCGGTCGCCACCGCGACCGCGACGCCGAGGAGCGGAAAGTCGAACGCGTTGCGGAGCCGGAGTTTGCGGTAACTACTGCGCGCGCCGCGCCGCGGGGGCGGAAGGTGGATCTCCGTGAGAATTTCATCGCTTCGGCGGACGGTCGCATGCGCGCCGTCGTTGCGGAAGAATTCGCGCGCGGCGACGCTGCGAGCGCCGTGCGGACCGACGAGCGAGATGCGCGCATCGTAGGCCAGCATGACCGGTGCGGTATCCGATGCGTTGATCGCTTTGCAGGTAGGGCTATGCAGGGCGACGCGGCAGAGATCTCCGTCGCGTTTCAGACAATATCCGAGCGCCTTGCGCCAATCCGCGCTCTGGTTGTAGTAGGTGCAACGCGTCTCGAGGCAGAGATTTCCGCCGATCGTGCCCATGCTGCGAATCTCCGGCGTTCCGACCATCGCCGCCGCCGTTGCGAGTGCGGGGTACTGCAGCACGACTGCTGGATCGCGCGCGATGCTATCGAGCGAGCAGAGGGCGCCGAGGCGCAGTCCGTGCGCGGGATCGAAGTGGATGCGGCGCAACTCGGCGATCGAACGGAGCCCGACCACGACGCGCGGCGTGAAGAGCCCGAGTTTCATATTGGCGTAGAGATCGGTTCCGCCGGCGACGGGGAGCGCGTCGCTTCCATACTCTGAGAGCAGCGCGGCGGCATCTTCCACCGAGCGCACGGGCCGGAATTCAAAAGCGGGTAAGCGCAGCATCTCGAGCGCTCCTTACGCCGTTCTCGCGGCAACGGGAGCGCGCAGACGAAGCGGCCCGGTCGTGCCGTCGAGTGCCTGGAGCACGCGCTCGGGCAGGATCGGCGTGGCGAAAATGCGCGCGCCGATTGCGTCGGCGACGGCGTTGGCGATCGCCGGAATGACCGGATTGAGCGGGCCTTCGCCGGCCTCTTTCGCACCGTACGGTCCTTCGAGTTCTTCGGTCTCGATGACGATCGCTTCGATGCGCGGCGTGTCGAGCATCGTCGGCGTTTTGTAATCGAGAAGATTGGGAATGCGGTGGAGATCGTCGCGGAACGCCGACTCTTCCATCAGCGCTTCACCCATGCCCATATAGGCGCTCCCTTCGATCTGCCCTTCGACGATCGAAGGATTGAGCGCGCGCCCGCAGTCGTGCGCTAAGACGATCCGTTCGACGCGAACTTCGCCGGTCTCGAAATCCACTTCGACTTCGGCAACGCAGGCGCTATACGAATATGCCGGCGACGGGCCGACCCCCGACCCTTTGAAATCGCCGTGAAGATCGGCGGGCGGCGTGTACGACCCGACGCCGACGAGCGTTCCACAACGCGCCTCGGCGGCGCGCGCGGCGTCGACGAATGCGAGCGCACGATCGGGTTCGTCGCGGTCGAAGATACGACCGCTCGCAAAGGCGCAGCGCCCGGGCGCGATCCCCAACTCCGCCGCTGCCGCTGCGGCGATCCGTTCGCGAACCTCGAGTGCGGCGCTGCGCGCCGCATTTCCGGCCATAAAGGTGACGCGGCTGGAATAGGAGCCGAGATCGACCGGCGTGAGATCGGTATCGCCGGCGCAAACGCTCACGTCGAGAATCTCGACGCCGAGCGTTTCGGCAACGATCGCCGCGAGCATATTTTGCGAACCTTGCCCGCAGTCGCTCGTTCCGCAGAAGACCGTGACGCCGCCGCCGCGATCGACCTTCACCACCGCGCCGGAATGCGGCATCGGGTTCCAATAGATCGGGAGCCCCGCGCCGCAGAGATAGGCGCTTGCGGCGAGGCCGATCCCGCGCCCCGGCGCGAGTTTTCCGTGTTTCGCACCGTAATCGGTCCGTTCGGCGACGGCGCTCAAAGCCTCGCGAATGCCGCAACTCGTTACGCGCAAATGATTGATCGTGCGCGAATAGGGGTCGACCGCAATCGCTGCACGATAGGCGCCCGCATCGAGCCCGAGCGCGTTGGCGATATCGTCGAGTTGCG
>JAJXXM010000402.1 GCA_021781095.1 bacterium | reverse complement strand
GCGCGCCCCCATTCCGGCTCGTAGGCAACACCTTCGGCAGCTTCGACCGCGCGCGCGCGCAGCCGATTCTGATCCATCGCGATAAACCACTGCGCGGTCGCGCGAAAAATCACCGGCTGGTGACAGCGCCAGCAATGCGGGTAGCTGTGCGAATAACTTTCGAAGCGCCAGAGCGCACCGCTCGCGCGCAGGTCGGCGACGATGCGTTCGTTCGCTTCGAAGACCTGCAGCCCGGTGTACGGCGCTGCCTCGGCGGTAAAGTGTCCCGACGCGTCGACGGGGTTGAGAATCGGCAGATCGTATTTGACGCCGGTCGCAAAATCGTCGGCGCCGTGTCCCGGCGCCGTATGAACCGCTCCGGTTCCCGTTTCGAGATCGACGTAGTCGGCAAGAACGACCGCCGAATTGCGTGGCGCGAACGGATGGCGCACCTGCGCACCGTCGATTGCGCTCCCGGGAGCGACGGCGAGCAAGCGGGCCTGCGCGAATGCATCCCCGAGCGCTTGTTCGGCGAGCGCCTCCGCGACGACGATCGTCTCGTCGCCGACGCGATAGAGCCCGTACGAAGCATCGGCGCGCAGTGCGACGGCGACGTTGGCGGGCAGCGTCCACGGCGTCGTCGTCCAAATCAGAAACGCGAGCGGCATATTTTCAACGTCGGTGGCACCGAAGCGCGCGAGCAGATCCGCGCGCTGCGTTTCATCGGCTCGGAAGCGCACGTAGATCGAGGGCGAGACCTTCGTTTCGTACTCGATCTCGGCTTCGGCGAGTGCCGTTTCGTCGTGAATGCACCACAGCGTCGCGCGCAAACCGCGATAGAGTTGCTTGCGTTCGGCGAGCGTTGCGAGTGCATCGACAATCGTTGCTTCGAACGAGGCGTCGACCGTGCGGTAGGGGCGATCGAATTCGGCGAAGACGCCCATGCGTTCGCGCGTCGAGGCCTGCCGCTCCAACCAGTAGAGCGCGCGCTCCTTACACTTCGCGCGCAACTCCAGCGGATCGATCTCGTGGAAATCCTTGACGCCGAGATGTTTGAGCGTCTCTAACTCGATGGGCAGCCCGTGCATATCCCAGCCCGGAACAAAACGCGCCGCGCGCCCCTCCATCAGGGCGATTTTCACGAACGTGTCTTTGAGCACCATGTTGAGAAAATGCCCCATGTGCAACTCGCCGTTGGCATACGGCGGGCCGTCGTGGAGAATCCACGGCTTGGCATCGGCGTTGCGCTGCAGGGCACGCTGGTAAATGCGGTGTTCGTTCCACCACGCGACGCGCGCCGGCTCGCGCTTGGGAAGCTCCGCTTTCATCGGGAAATCGGTAGCGGGAAGATTGAGGGTAGCGCGATAATCCGCGCGCGAAGCGTCGTTCATGGGAGGGCTCTCATTCGCCCTCGGCACCATCGGCTCTTACTTATCGAGCAAATCTTGCAGGATCTCGAAGTTCCGATCGGCACCGGCGCGCAAGGCCTGCACCGCCCCTTGCAGGTGCTCGTGCAAGCGCGCATGCTCCGACATGAGTCGCTCGACGCTCGCATCGACCGCGGCGTTATCGGGAACCTCCCCACCGGGCACCCAGAGCGGGGCGAGCGGGTAGGCGAGATCCTCGCAGAGCGCGGCGACCTTCGGATCGTAGGGAATCGCGAGAAACGGCACCGCGAAACGCGCGGCGAAGATCAGCGCGTGCAACCGCATGCCGATGACGGCGCGCGCCGACGCAACGATTGCGGCACTTCGCTCGATCGAGCGCTCCGGGAGCAGCATCGGCGCGCTCTCGCAGGCGCGGATCACGCGCGTTGCAACGTCGGCATCCTCGGCTCCGCCCATCGGCAGGAAGACGCCGCGCAAGCCGTGTTCGCGCGCCAGTCGATCGACGGCACGCGCGATCGCCGGAATACCGGCGCGCAGCGCCTGATGTTTGCGTACGCTCACCACCACGTAAGGCGCGCCGACCGGGTCGAGCCCTTCGTTGCGCACATCCCGCTCGTCGGGCGCGAGATCGAGCAAAAAGACGGGATCCGCGCTCTGTTCGACCTGCGTTGCGGGTAGCAGCGACTGCAACAGTTCGCGCGAGCGCCGGTCGCGTACGGTTGCGCGGTCGACGCCGGAGCAGAGCGTGCGCACGAGAAATTTCCCGAGCGCGTCGAGCGGCCCGACCGACTGCGCGAAGATCATCGTTTTCTTGTTGCGACGATGCGCGGTACGGAGAAGCCCTGCATAGTAAAGCAGGCTGCGCGTGCTGGTAACGTTCTGCAAAAGCCCACCGCCGCCGGAGATCAACGCATCGGCGCGATCGATCGCCGCGCGCACCGCACCGGCATCGCGCCGTTGCGTCGAGCGAATATCGTACTGCGCGCTCGTCGCCTCCGGGGTCGCCGAGAGCGCTTCGATCTCCACCGTCGGCATGCGGGCCCGGACGCGCTCGACGATAATGCGGAGCAACGCTTCATCGCCGACGTTGCCGAATCCGTAATATCCGCTGAGCAAGACGCGCACGCTATGCTGGGAGTCGGCGGGCGATCAAGCGGTAGAGCGCGATACCGAGCGCTCCGACGAGCGCACCGACGAGAAAATCATTGCCGATGCGGAAGATCGCGATCAGCAGCGGCGTGTGCAGATGCGAGAACGTGTCGACCGCATCGCCGAGGCCGACGCCGATTCCCAACGCGCAGAGCCACCCGATCGCGCGACGATGCGCGAGCGAGAGTGCCGGCAAAAGCATCGCCGCCGGAATACCGATGAGGAACTGCTTGAAGCGCGGCCGCACGGAGAGCCAGGTGCTGAGATCCTGGCGAACGACGAGTTCGAAGTGCGAGGCACCGATATCGCTGGTGTTTCCGCTGCGCAGCAAAAGAATCGCCCCCATTCCCGCGAGCACCGCGAGAACGATGAGATGGTAAGCGCGCACGGGTGCCAGCAAAACGTCGACGGCGCGCCCGACCTTCGCCTTGAAGCGTGCGTCGAACACATACAGCACGAGCGCGATCAACGGCGGCAACGCGAGCATCAGTTTCACGCCGCGAAACGGTTCGATCTCCTCCATCGCTAACGGTGTACTGAGCAGCCCAACCACGACGAGCGCACCGAGCAGCACCGTTCCGATGACGACGAACGACCAGCGCAGCGAACGCCACCATTGCACGAAGAACTTCGCGCGCGGCTCGTCGGCGCACGCCGGAGCATAAACGAGCATCGCCGCGACGACGAAGAGCAGCCCGCCGCTCAACGCAAGCAGCGAGCGAACGAGATCGGCGCGATGCGTTGCGATGCCGGCGACGTAGAGCAGTACCGTTGCGATGTACGCAATCGCGGCATAGCTCGGCCGGTAGAGCCCGAAGGCCCCGAGCAACACCACGAATATCGACGGGACGGCGAGCGCCGCGATGCCGACGAGGAAGCGATTCGTGCCGGGATAGAGCGGAATCGGCGTTGCCGTTCCCAAGCGCATACCGTCGGCGGCGATCGCCTTCGCCAAGCGATGCACGATTTCGACGTTCGTCGCCTCGATGCTGAGTGTTTTGTCGCGATGGGGATACGGGTGCAGGTAGATCACGCGCACGTTGCGTTCGCGCACTCCGAGCATGAAGCGGTCGACCAATGCCGGAACGCTCAAGCGGTCGAGTTCGGCTTTCTGGACGGTCTGCACGCGCACCGTGCGCCCGGGAATCAGTTCGGCGAGCCCGTCATTGCCTTTCTGCATCTGGCTCGGATCGTAAACCTCGATCGTGCCGAAATTGAATGTATGCGACCGAAAGAGTTCGGCGGCATCCTTCTCGTGATCGGGATAGCCGAAGACCTGGTTCTTCAAACCGAAGAAAATGACGGTCGAGACTTTCGGATCGAGCGCCAAAATGCCGTTGAGTTCGGCATTCATCTGCGGTGCTTTGAAGCGTTCATCGTTCTGCAACCGAGGAATCAGCAACAAGCCCAGCCGCTTGGCGAGCAAAATTTCCGATGTCGGAATGCCGAGACCGATGCCGTTGAAGTAATCGATCTGGGTGTGCAATTCGATCAGCCATGGCCGCTGCGCGCGTAAAATGCGAATCGATTTCGGCATGAAATGCAGCGGCAATTGCATGCGCAAACGATCGTAGGTACTCTTGCGCCCGATGGAGAGATAGACCGCGCGATTCGCAATCTTCCCTTCGCGAGC
>JAJXXM010000263.1 GCA_021781095.1 bacterium | reverse complement strand
CGACGAAGCGGGATACGCCCTGGCATGACCACCACGCACGCCGAGGAGCGCATCGAGCTCTCCATCGGCGGCATGACCTGCGCCTCGTGCGTCAGCCACGTCGCGCGTGCGTTGCGGCGCGTCGAGGGCGTCGATGACGTCTCGGTCAATCTCGCGACCGAACGAGCGAGCGTTGCCTTCGAACCGAACACGCAGCTCGCCGATCTCATCGCCGCGGTCGAACGCGCCGGCTATCGCGCGCAGCTCGCACCCGACGAAGAGACGGCAACGCGCGAGCGAGCCGCCGAATTACAGACGCAAGCGCGCGCGCTCGTTGCGTGGAGCGCCGTCGCCGCCGTCGTCGTCGCGCTCGCGATGCTGCCGCAACGCTTCCCGGGCGATGATGCGCTTCAAGCGGGGCTCGCGACCGGCATCTGGTTGTTCTTCGGCGCGCGTTTTCACCGCGGCGCCTGGCTCGCGCTGCGCGAGCGGAGCGCGACGATGGATACATTGGTCTCGTTGGGTTCGACCGCTGCGCTCGCACTCAGTTACGTCAATTTTGCGCGCGGCGTACCGACCTATTTCGATTCAGTCGCCGCGATCATCGCGTTGATCTCGATCGGGAAATATATCGAAGCGCGCGCGAAGCTCGGTAGTTCGCAGGCATTGCGCGCGTTGCTCGCACTCCGTCCGCCCCGCGCCGTGCGCGTTCGCAGCGACGGCACGCGCGAAGAGATCGACGCCGATCTCCTACGCGTCGGCGATACCGTTGCGGTTGCCGCCGGCGAACGCATTCCCATCGACGGCGAGATCGTCGAAGGCGCAAGCGCGATCGATCGCTCGATGCTCACCGGCGAGAGCATGCCGGTCGAAGTGGGGGCGGGAGATCGGGTCGAACAGGGGACGCTCAACGGCGACGGCGCGCTCTTGGTGCGCGCGACGGCGGTCGGCGCGGGCACCTCGCTCGCCCATATTACCGAGGTCGTCGCTCGCGCGCAGGGCAGTTTACCGCCGGTGCAGCGCACCGCCGACCGCGTTGCGGCGGTCTTCGTTCCAACGATTCTTGCTATCGCCGCGGTCACCTTAATCGGCTGGCTCATCACCCATCACACGCCCGCCGAAGCACTCATCGCCGCCGTCGCCGTGCTCGTCGTCGCCTGCCCCTGCGCGCTCGGCCTTGCAACGCCGACCGCGATCGTCGCCGGTGTCGGAGTCGCTGCGCGGCACGGCATACTCGTGAAAGATGCCGACGCGCTCGAACGGCTTGCGAGTGTCGACACCGTCGTCTTCGATAAAACCGGAACGCTGACGCGCGGACACCCGGAGGTCGTCGGCATCGAGACCTTCGCCGGCGAGGAGCAGCACGTGCTCGCACTCGCAGCGGCGCTCGAGATCGCCTCCGCACATCCGCTCGCCGGCGCGATCGTGCGCGCGGCGCGCGCGCGTGCGCTTGAAATTCCGCCGTCGCGTGAAGTCACCGCGGTGCGCGGCCGCGGCCTCGTCGCAATCGTCGGCGATGCAGCGGTGATCGTCGGAAGCGCAACATTTCTCGGCGAACGCGGCATCGCGTTGCCGCCGTCGCTCGAAGCGCCGAGCGCCGAGAGCGCGCTCTACGTCGCTGAAAACGGGCGCGTACTCGGGCGCATTCGCATCGCCGATCCGCTGCGCGAGGATGCGCGCAGTATCGTCGCGCGGCTCACCGCGCGCGGAATCGTCGTCGCGCTCGCCAGCGGCGATGCACTCGGCGTCACCACGCAGATCGCCGCCGCCTGCGGGATCGAACGCGTCTATGCAGAGCTTTTACCCGAGCAGAAAGGCGAACTCGTGCGCAAGCTCCGCGAGGGCGGCGCGCGCGTCGCGTTTCTCGGCGACGGCATCAACGATGCGCCTGCGCTTGCGCTGGCAAACGTCGGCATGGCGATGGGTGCCGGGGCGGCGGTCGCGCTGGAGACGGCGGGAACCGCGGCGCTGCGCGACGATCCCGCAGCGATCGTCGAGGCGATCGAGATCGGGCGCGCGACCATGCGCACGATCGCGATGAATTTTTTCTGGGCACTCGCCTACAACGTCGCGCTGGTGCCGCTGGCGGCCTTCGGCATCGTTTCGCCGATCTATGCCGCCGGCGCGATGGGTGCATCGAGCCTCTTCGTCGTCGGCAACGCGATGTTGTTAACGCGTTTTTATTCTTCGAAAGCGAACTCGCCGCGCGCGCAGGCCGCGACGAACGCCGCGTAATCGCGCTCGCAACGCACGCCGTAGGCGAGCGCAAAGCGCAGCATCGCTTCCTCGAACTCCGCGCTGTTCCCCAAATAACCGCCGATCGCGCGCGGCTCTCCGGAGCGAGCGTGCGCGCGCGCCAGCGTTTTGCCGCAGAGCCGCGCGTAGCGAATCAGCGTCGCGGCGCGAATGTTGGTGGTATCGAGCGAACCCTTCATATCGCGGAGCTGGCGCACGTAGAAATCGCGGTCGCCGTCGTTGCTCCAGCCGAGAAAAAGATCGCTTGCCGCCTGCATGAGCCGTTGGCCGACGACAACGCGCTCGCCGTGATGCGCGAAGCGGCTCAAACCGAAGACCCGCTCGAGTACCGAGCGCTGCGCTTCTTTGATCTGTAAGAGCAACGGTCGATCGCTGTCGGCGAGCAGCAGCACCACCAAACAGAGCGTTCCGACGCTGCCGACGCCGACGACTTTGAGCGCCATATCGACGCTGTGATAGCGGTCGAAGAGCGCGCGCAGATGTTCGGGCAGCGAGGCGCGATAGGATCGCAGGATGCCGTGCGCGAGTTCGACCCGTTCGTCGGCATGGCGGAGCCGCCGGAAGAGCGGCGGCCGGTCGGCAAAACGCGGCGGGCGCAGATCGCGCGTTTCGACGAGCGGTACGATCCCGTTCGCCGATTCGTGCATTTTTATATCGTCGGCGAGACGCGGATCGAGATCGATACGGTCGTACCAAATCTCAAGCGGGTCGAGCGCTGCATAGGCGAGCATCGCTTCGCGATACGCATTCGCCGCCGCAATGACGGCATCGGCGGCGCGATCGCTGCGAATGCCGACCGACGCGGCGAAAACGACGAGACTCGAGCAGAGGCGCGCCATATCCCATTCCCATGCTCCCGGCAGCGTCTCGTCGAAATCGACGAGGTCGAAGACGAGGTGCCGTTCCGGAGTCGCAAAGGTTCCGAAATTCAGTACGTGCGCATCGCCGCAGATCTGGGCGCGCAATCCGGTCACGCGGAGCGCTGCAAAATCGCTTGCGGCGACCGCCGCCGAACCGCGCAGAAAGCCGAAGGGATCGCGGCGCATCCGTTGATGGCGAATCGGCAGTAATCCCGGAATACGGTTCGCTTCTTGGCGACGGATCGTCGCGAGCGGATCCTCGCTGCGCAGCGCATCGTCCCATGCACAGAGTTTTGCGCGCGGCACGCGCTTGCGCAGCGCCTTCGCCGCGGTGTTCATTTCGCTCCGCCGCGATCGGCGTAGGCCATCAATCCGAGCCCCGCCAGCGTCAACGCAATGCCCCAGTCGACGCTCGCCGAGGGCACCTCACCGAGAAAAAACCAGGCGGCGATAATGCCGACGATCGGATTGGTCAACACGCCCATGCTCGCATCGCGCGCCGGTAAACGGTCGAGCACGTAGACCCAGAGGACGTAGGCGAGCGCCGTCGCGATGAAGATGTTGTAGGCGAGCGCACCGATGTACGCAAGCGTGTAGTGCGTCGCTCCGTGCGGCACGAAGAAGGCGATGATGCCCAGTGCGATGCCGCCGGCGAGCATCTGCCAGGTCGTGAGTTCGATCACGTCGATGGTGACGCGATTGGCAAGCCGCTTGGTGAGGAGTACGCCGATCGCCCAGGCGATGCCGGCGAGCAACGCGAGCAGATCGGCGTAGCCCGCGCGACCGAGATGGTCGAAGCCGACGATCGCGGCGATGCCGAGCATCGCGAGTGCGAGCGCCGCGACTTGCAACGGGTGCAGACGCTCGCCGAGAACAACGACCCCGGCGAGCGCGACCCAGAGCGGCATCGTATAGGCGAGCGTCGAGATCGCTCCCACTCCGGAGATCGCGATCGCCAACATCACCAGCGCCATGAATGCCGCCGTCTGGAAGAGCCCGACCCAAATATAGGTCGCGAGATGTTGCGGCCGCACGCCGCGCCCACGCCAGGCGCAGAGCGCGAGCA
>JAJXXM010000271.1 GCA_021781095.1 bacterium | reverse complement strand
CAACCGGCGCCGTGTCGAGAATGATCTGCAATCGCTCCCGTTCTGCGGCAAGCGCTGCCAGCGCCTCCTGTTGTCGCGTGATATCCACGAACGAGGCGACGTAGCCGGCGACCAATCCTTGGTCATCGAGCAACGCAGCGACGGAAAGGCTGACGGGAACGTGGCTACCGTCCTTACGAACGCAGGTCCATTCCCTCGTTTTACAGCTTTCCATGCGTACTGACTCGAGCAACACGTCATCGGGTTCAACCGTATGTCCGAGTGTTGCGCTCAGATCCGCCGCACATTTCTCGAGGTCACTTTCGAGAAAGAGGCGCGGCAGGATCATCCGGTTCTCGACCTCGGCAGCCTGATATCCTAATAGCGTTTCCGCTCCGGAGCTAAAGAGAGTAATCCGATGATCGAGCCCAGCGACGATAATCGAACCGGCGATGGCTTGGTGCGCAATTCGGATCGCATCATGCAAACTCGCGACTTCTTCGCGAAGCGAGAGCAGCTCTGCGTCGGCCGCGTCGGTGGGCGAGTGACCGATAGACATTCGTTAACCTCCTTCGGCGAGCAGAAAGGTCTCTACCTCGCCTTTACCTTTGAGCGTTACGCGCCCGCGCGCCTCAATCGGAAAACGTCCCGCCAATCTGCGCACGGTTTCCGCCGAAATGTGAACGCGCCCCGGAATACCGTTCGATTCCATGCGCGAGGCGACGTTCACGGTATCTCCCCACACGTCGTAGATAAATCGATGCGAACCGATAACCCCGGCGACGACCGGCCCCGAATGGACGCCGATCCGGGCTTTGAAATCGTAACCGGTTTCGATGCTGACGCTCCGCGTCGCCTTGACCAAAGACTGCCCCAAGCGAACACACGCTTCGGCATGATCCTCTCGGGCCTCGGGTACACCGGCGGCGGCCATGTAGGCATCGCCGATCGTTTTGATTTTTTCAACGCCGAGGCGTCGCACTTCGGCATCGAAGGCCGAGAACAAGTGATTGAGGGCGTCGACCAATTCGTCCGGGTCGATCGTACTGGACATCGCCGTAAAGCCCACGAGATCCGAAAAAAGAATCGTGACATCATCGAAACGATCGGCGATCAACACCTCACCATCGCGCATCCTTTTGACGATGCCGGCGGGAAGGATATTGAGCAACAAGGCTTCGCTCTTGCTTTTCTCTTCTTCGATTTGTTGCAAGTAGAGGCGCTCGCGGTCGTGGGCTTGTTTGCGCTCCAACGAAGAGTTGATGCGCGCCGACAACAAAATCGGGTGGACGGGTTTGGAAAGATAATCATCGGCGCCCGCCTCGATGCAGCGCGCAACGCCGTCGATTTCGTCGAGCGCCGAGACCATGATCACCGGGATGTCGGCCAATTCCGGCTTAGCCTTCATACGATTGAGTACTTCAATACCGCTAATTCCGGGCATGAGGAGATCGAGCAGGACGAGATCGTAGTCGGCTTCATCGAGCATTTTTAGGGCTTGATATCCGTCCTCGGCATTATCGGTGTGATGCCCCTCTTTCATCACGCGGCGGCAGAGAAGATCGCGATTGGATTCATTGTCGTCCACGACGAGAATGCGGCTCGGCGATGCCTTGTGCCGAAAGCTCTCGGATTTCGGGCGGATCACGGCCTCGAGATGAGCGACCATCTTCGCGGCTTCCATCGCAGGCTTGCTCTCCGAACCGACCCGTCCACTGCTTGAAAAATCAACGATTGACTCGAGGCGCGTCAGCAAACGGTTCGTTTCGTCCAGGAGCTTCTCGATATCGGCCGCGACCGAATCGGAGCCGAGACTCTCCGCGTCCTCAAGCAACATTTCGCTGTAGCCTTTGATGGCATTGAGCGGCGTGCGAAGATCGTGGCGAATTCTCGATTGTGCCGCTTCGGCGTCGGATTCTGAGCGAAGATCGGCGTCAGTCGCGGGGTCGAGCAGTCGAATCGAAAGTTCTGTGAGGAGTTTCGCCGCCGCATAGATGCGGTTGATATCGGAGCCGACCTCTGGGGCACACTCGGCGGCAACATCGCAGAGCATTTCCGAATATCCAAGCACCGCGCTGACGGGAGCCATGAGCTCTTGGCGCATGTTTGCCAGCAGGGTGTCTTGCGCCCATTGGCGGTTTTCCACCCTAGGAGGTCGTTTTTGAGATGGCCAGCAG
Organism: bacterium; assembly: GCA_021781095.1. Next base: position 2,005 of record JAJXXM010000271.1, on the reverse strand, counting down.
CCTCTCGATTTTCTCTAGGAGGCGAGGCAATTCGACCGGTTTTGTATCGTAGTCGTCACACCCGGCTTCCAGCGCGCTTTCGCAATCGCTGGCCATGGCATGCGCGGTTAAGGCGATCACGGGAGTATTCTTGAGGCCATCTCTCGCTTTGATCCGACGTGTCGCTTCCCAACCATCGACTTTGGGCAGATCCATGTCCATCAAAATGAGATCCGGCGACTCGGAGATCGCCATGGCGACACCCTCCTCGCCGTCAACCGCGAGAACGACGTCGTAGCCTTTACGGATCAATCGCCGAGATAACATATCCCGGTTCATCTCGTTATCCTCGACGAGGAGTATTTTCAACATGAGCCTCAGATTGACGTGAAGATGAACGATAGTGTTTCGATGACACAGTCGTTGATACACACAGCCGCTTTGACTCGGTACGCACAATCCCTGCCGTCGATCGTGCGAGCTTCTCTGCTTGCTCGCTCGGTCATCTTTAAAACCCGCACGAACGATTTTTCATGAATTCATCGAACAATTATTCTATCGAACGTTCGCTCGCGCTTCGCGCAAACGCGGCAGCTCTTCAGGATCTTCGTTCGTCTTTTAGGCCGGCTTCCGTAGCGCTGACCGGTATCGAAGCAAATAGGGAGGGCGGTCATCGTCGTCTCCCTCGGCCAGTTATCTCCCAAAAGACACTTTCGCCGAAAACCACGATGGCTGCTCTCGTACACTCTAGCCGGGTGTTCCTCGCATGCATTAAATGGAGGAGCGATCTTGCGGGAACAGTGGGGCAGTCCACTTCGTGCGCCATGCCCAACCGTTCCCGCAATAAGAACCGCCCGGAGCGGTTCGGCAGTTATTTTTTAGATTCCGACTGCCGAAAAGCCATACCCCGACTGCGCCATACTATCCGTAAAGACGCGAAGTGGTGCCGTATCTCCGTTATCGCCAGAGGCGAAGTAGTCGACATTGCGCGCACCATAGTCTGCAACGTAAACACCACCACTAGGATCGACACGCAACTGCACCGGAGCATCCAGCCCGGTGGCGGGGCCTTCGATTACCGCCATAGGTGCGACATTCCCGTGCGCATTTGGCGGGAATACAAGAATACGCGGGTTAACATCGGCAATCGGCACGCCGTTGTCTCCTAATTGAGATGCGGCCGCAAAGCTGTCGTTTGTAAGTACGTAAATATTTCCGTTGGCGTCTAGCGACACACTCGATGGATAGTCGATTTCGGTGTTTGAGCCCCCAAGCACGGCTATTGGGGCGACATCTCCGCTTGCATCCGGGGCGAAAATCGCAATGTTTCCGGCCGGCGGTACGCTCGCGGCCGGATTTGAGCTGAGGTCAGCAACGTAGAGGGTCCCATTGGCGGTGGTAGCGATGTCCGCGGGATATTGGAGCGTTGTTTGCGTCTGTGCATTGCCAACCGGCAATACTGACGCCGGAGCGACATTTCCGTTCGATCCGGGCGCGAAGCGCTCGATGGTCGACAGCGCGTGGTTCATGGGCGGAATACCTGTTGATATCGTCGGGTAGCCCACGCTAAGCACAAACACATTCCCTGTTCCGTCTACAGCAATATCGCGCGGATAGCTAATCCGAGTGTTCGAACCGCTGATAACGGCTATGGGCGTCGGAAGTGTGCCGAATTGTTGGTAAACGGCGGACATCGGCGGCAGAACCATGATGTTTCCGCCATTCGTCCCAAGACCATTCGCAAGCCAGATATCTCCGTTTGGTCCGCTGGTAATGACGGGATTATTGATCGAGTTTGATACAACGCTGTAGGTGGGACTAACCACGCCGTTTGCCGATGCTGCGAATGCGTCGAATTCATTTGCATCCCACGCAATGCTGCTCGGCCCGGTCGAGCGAATCCCATAGGTTGTAAACACGTACTTGGGCATGTGCGCGAGCGTGACCGTAACCGTGATGCTGGCCGATTCGCCTTTTTTATCGGTCACGGTGATCGTCGTAGTGCCCGGTCCGGTCGGTGTAACAG
>JAJXXM010000082.1 GCA_021781095.1 bacterium | reverse complement strand
GAAAAGGCGGGGAGCCCGGTGATCGCCTGCCCGATGACGAGCAGGTGGATCTCGCTCGTTCCCTCGTAGGTCAACACCGATTCGAGGTTGTTCATATGGCGAATGACCGGATATTCCAGCGTCACCCCATTCGCCCCGAGAATGCTGCGCGCTTCGCGCGCGATCGTCAGCGCCTCGCGCACGTTATTGAGTTTTCCAAAACTTACTTGCGTGGGATGCAGCTTCCCGGCATCCTTCATCCGCCCGAGATGGAGCGCGAGCAGACTCCCCTTCTGGAGCTCCAGCAGCATGTTGACGAGTTTTTCTTGCGTGAGTTGAAAACCGGCGATCGGACGATCGAACTGCACGCGCGATTTCGCGTACTCCAACGCCGTCGCATAGCAACTCCGGGCCGCGCCCATCACGCCCCAGATAATTCCGTACCGCGCTTCGTTCAGGCACGCGAGCGGGCCGCCGAGCCCGCGGGCGCCCGGCAAGCGCGCGGAATCGGGCACGCGCACGTTATCGAGAATCAGTTCGCTCGTCACGCTCGCGCGTAACGAGAGCTTGCGGTGGATGGCGTTGCTGCTGAAGCCCTTCGTCGTCGTCGGCACGACGAACCCCGCAATGCCCTCATCGGTATTCGCCCAGACGATCGCGACGTCGGCGAACGATCCGTTGGTGATCCACATTTTCGTACCGTCGATCGCCCAGTCCGAACCGACGCGGCGCGCGGTCGTCCGCATGCCTGCGGGATTGCTTCCAAAATCGGGCTCCGTGAGGCCGAAGCAGCCGATCTTTTCTCCACGCGCCATCGCCGGGAGCCATTCGTTCTTCTGTTCTTCGCTCCCGAACCGATGGATCGCGAACATCGCCAGCGATCCTTGCACCGAGGCGAAGCTACGAACCCCCGCATCGCCGGCCTCGAGCTCCATGCACGCGATTCCGTAGGCAACGGCGCTGGCGCCGGGGCACTCGTAGCCGTGGAGATGCATCCCCAACAGCCCCAACGCTCCGAGCTCTCGCCCGATCTCGCGCGGAAGCGTGCCTTCTTCAAACCATTGCGCGATATCGGGCGAGATGCGATCCCGTACGAACGCCCGCACCGTATCGCGAATGAGCCGCTCCTCATCGTCGAGTAGCGCGTCGATCCCGAGAAAATCCATCGCGTCGGGCATTAACGGTTCACGAAACGCATATCGGCGTATCGTTCTCCTGCAACGGCCTCGAGCGGAAACGCGCTCTCGATCTCCTCGATCTCCGCGCGAGTGAGGTCGACGTTCAACGCGCCGAGGTTCTCTTCGAGCCTCGTTCGAGCTTTTGTCCCGGGAATCGGCACGACATCCTCTCCTTGTGCGAGTACCCACGCGAGCGCGAGCTGCGCGGGCGTGCAATGTTTACGTTCGGCGATCGCGGCGACGCGATCGACGAGTTCGAGATTTTTGCCGAAATTCGCTCCGACGAAACGCGGCGAGGTGCGGCGAAAATCGTCCGGCGCGAAATCTTGCGGGCTGCGAATCGCACCGCTGAGAAATCCGCGCCCGAGCGGGCTGTACGCGACGACGGCGATGCCGAGTTCGCGCGCCGCCGCGAGCTGGCCGTTCCGTTCGAGGTCGCGCGACCACAACGACCATTCGTTCTGCAGCGCCGCGATCGGGTGGACCGCATGCGCGCGCCGAATATTCGCCGCGCTCGCCTCCGAGAGCCCAATAAAGCGCACTTTCCCCGCGCGTACCAATTCGGCCATCGCGCCGACGCTCTCTTCGATCGGCGTTTCGGCGTCGACGCGATGCTGATAGTAGAGGTCGATGTAATCGACCCCAAGGCGCCGGAGCGATGCATCGCAAGCCTGCCGTACGTATTCGGCGCGCCCGTCGATCGAGCGCCGCTCCGGATGAGCGGGATCGCGAACGATCCCGAATTTCGTCGCCAGCACGACGCGTTCGCGCCGGTCGGCGATCGCGCGTCCGACGAGAAGTTCGTTGGTGAACGGGCCGTACATATCCGCGGTGTCGAGCAGCGTTACGCCGAGTTCGAGCGCGCGGTGGATCGTCCGGATCGATTCGGCGTCGTCGCCGTGGCCGTAAAACTCCGACATCCCCATGCAGCCCAACCCGATCGCACCGACGTGCGGCCCATGGGTTCCGATGCGACGCTGCTGCACGATACTTTTAGCGCTTGAGAGCCCGGCCGAGCTTTTCGAAGAGCCCTTCGATCGCTCGCGATTGCTGATCTTCCACGCGGCGCCACAGGAGCCGTCCGTCGGGCTCGGCGAGATCGACGTCGACGCGATGTTCGACGGTCGTCTGCTTTCCTTCGGTGTGTAAATAGAAACCGTGCGTGCCGTCGACGCCTTCGTTGAGAAAGCGCCACACGATACGCTCCTCCGGAACCACCTCATCCAAGCGTGCGTGGATGCCGAGGTGCCACGCCTCGGTCCGCCCCGGCGTCAGCGGCCCCGCGGTCCGCATGAACGGCTGCGAGGCATAGGGCCAAATGTGGTCGCCCGAGGTCCCCATCTGTTCGAGCAGGTGGAAGATCCGACGTTTCGTGCCGGTGTAGGTGCGAGCGTGTGAAGTATGAAGCGGCTGGGACATGCCCGCCCCATTCTCCGTCGGCATGCACGACTCCGCGCATGCCGACGAGGCTCATCCTAGATCTTCGGCCCGATATCTTTCTGCGCGAGTTTGTTGAGGTGCCCGATGACGACCACCGCGAGCACCGTCACCACGACCGCATAGAGCAGTTCGGCCCAAATTCCGCTCCCATTCTTCAAAAATTGCCCGACGAGATCGGCGATAAATTTATTCCAGGCTCCGGCGGCAAGGAGGCCAAAGGCCACCGTCGCCAGGGAGAGCATCGTTCCGAGATAGGTCGGCTTCACGTCCATTCGGCAATCCCTCGTTATCACGTCGATCGCGCCGCCGCAGGCGCACAAAAAAAGCGGCCCGAGTTTCTTCTCGGGCCGCCCTCGATTCGCTTGCTTCGAATCGTTATGCTTTGAGTTCGATGTCGACGCCGGCCGGCAGATCGAGATGCATGAGGGCATCCATCGTCTTGGGCGAGGCCTGAAGGATATCGACGAGGCGCTTGTGCGTCCGCATTTCGAAGTGCTCGCGCGACTTCTTATCGTTGTTCGTCGAACGCTGCACGCAGTACCGGTTGATCTCGGTCGGCAACGGCACGGGGCCGCGCACGAACGCGCCGGTACGCTTGGCGGTCTCGACGATTCGCTCCGCGCTCTGGTCGAGGACTTGGTGGTCGTAGGCCTTGAGGCGAATACGAATCTTCTGCTTAGACATCTCTCTTCGAATCCTTCAGTTGACAAAGAACGGTTGCGCGTAAACCGCGCGAGGGAATGGCGGAGGCGAGCCTACGCCGAGACGGAGGTAACGACGCCTGCGCCGACGGTACGGCCACCTTCGCGGATCGCGAAGCGAAGACCCTCTTCGCAGGCGATCGGCGTGATGAGCTCGACTTCCATCTGCACGTTGTCGCCGGGCATCACCATCTCGACGCCCTCGGGCAGCTTGATGGTACCGGTGACGTCGGTGGTACGGAAGTAGAACTGCGGACGATAGTTTCCGAAGAACGGCGTGTGACGGCCGCCTTCGTCCTTCGAGAGGACGTAGACTTCGGCTTTGAACTTCTTGTGCGGTTTGATCGAACCCGGCTTGGCGAGCACCTGGCCGCGCTCGATATCGTTACGATCGATACCGCGGAGCAGAACGCCGATGTTGTCGCCGGCGATGCCCATATCGAGCAGCTTGCGGAACATTTCGATGCCCGTCACCGTGGTTTTGCGGGTCTCTTCTTGGAGACCGACGATCTCGACTTCCTCGCCGACCTTCACCTGGCCGCGCTCGACGCGCCCGGTGCCGACCGTACCGCGGCCGGTAATCGTGAAGACGTCTTCGACCGGCATGAGGAACGGCTTGTCGGTTTCGCGCTGCGGCTGCGGGATGTACTCGTCGATCGTATCCATGAGTTTGAAGATCGGATCGGCATCCGGGTCGCCGCGCTTACCGCTGGAGTTGAGCGCCTTGAGCGCCGAACCGCGAATGATCGGGGTGTCGTCGCCGGGGAACTCGTACTTGCTGAGCAGTTCGCGCACTTCCATCTCGACGAGCTCGAGCAGCTCGGCATCGTCGACCATGTCGCACTTGTTGAGGAAGACGACGATGCGCGGCACGCCG
>JAJXXM010000224.1 GCA_021781095.1 bacterium | reverse complement strand
GGCGCTGCTATTTCCCGGTTATCAATCCACTTTCGATTGCTTGGTTTTGGGCGGCGGTCGCGTCGTTCACGGTCCATACCATCATTCCGCCGTATTCATTGTTCTTCACCCATGCGGCGAGCGCTTCGAGGGTTGCATTCGGCGCGAGCAGGACGTCCCCGTCGATATCGCTGCCGAGCATGAGGCGCGCCGGGGGAACGATGAGGGCGTAGGCGGCGAGATCGCTCTGCGCGGAGGTGTAATCGTAGCTCATCACGTTCACCCACGAGAGCGCGCTCGCGACCCCTGGTGCGGCCAGCACGGTGCCGTCGCCAAAGCTCGTGGGCGTGTCGAACGCCGCGAGCGTTATGAGATCGTTTCCGATGCCATTGGCCGCGAATGCCGCGCGCGTTGCCGGAATGAGCGTTTCGAGATCGGCGACGCGTTGGGCTTGCGTTCCCGATTCATCGTCGAAATCGACGCCGTCGAAACCATACTGCTGAAGTACGGAGATCAAGTTCGTTTCGAAGTCTTTCGTATCGCCATCGAAAGTGAAGGCCGTCGAAGGGCTCCCGCCACCGAGCGAGAGCAAGACCTTTATGCCGCGTTGGTGGAGCGAGGCGACCGCTGCGGCGGTGAGGTATCCCGGTGCATTACCATCGGGAACCACGCTGTGCCCGGCGACGAAATCGAAAGCGTAGATCAACGTCGTCACGCCGTTGGGCACCGCGCTCCACGACGTTTGCTCCCAATCATCCCAATATCCGACGTACTGCGGCGCCGCAGCACTCGTGCCCCCGATCGGCGGCGGCGATGAACTCGGGAGAACGGTCGTGCTGCCCCCACCGCCCCCACCGCAACCGGCGAAGGCAAGCGCGACGGCGAGTACGACAAGTGGTGCGCGACGCAATCGAGGAACGTTTGCGGACACGGCTAGCTGAAGAGCCGATCGATGTCGGCGGCGTCGAGCGGGAGCGGAGCGGTCGATGCATCGGCAAACTGGCTCGCGGCGAGTTCTCCCTTGCGCGCTTGCAATTCGAGGATACGCTCCTCGACCGTCCCTTCGGCGATGAGCTTGTAGACGAAGACGTGCTGCTCCTGACCGATACGGTGCGCGCGGTCGGTCGCTTGCCGTTCGACCGCCGGATTCCACCAGGGATCGTAATGGATCACCGTGTCGGCGGCGGTGAGGTTGAGCCCGGTGCCGCCGGCTTTCAAACTAATTAAAAAGAGCGGCACTTCGCGATTTTGGAAGCGCTTGACCGGCGTCTCTCGGTCGCGCGTGGCGCCGCGAATTTCGACGTACGACATATCGCGCTTCGCCAACTCGGGTTTGATGAGATCGAGCATCGAGGTAAATTGCGAGAAGAGCAGGATGCGCCGTCCGTCGGCGATGAGGCTCTCGAGCATCTCGAAGAGCGCGTCGAGCTTCTGCGACTCTTTGACGCTGCGCGCCGCATCGAGATCGAGCAATCGAGGATCGCAGCATACTTGTCGTAGTTTCAAAAGCGCGTCGAGCACGACGATACGGCTGCGTGCGAGCCCGCGCTTGGCAACTTCGTCGCGAACGCGCTTGTGCATCGCCAAGCGAATCGTTTCGTAAAGATCGCGCTGCGCGCCGCCGAGTTCGACGCGATGGACGATTTCGGTTTTTTCGGGAAGATCGCGCGCGACGTCTTCTTTGGTACGTCGCATGAGAAACGGGTGCAGGCGCTTCCCGAGCGCACCGCGACGCAAGGCGTCGCCTCGCTTTTCGATCGGCGTCCGGAAGAACCGCGCGAAGGAACTCCGCGTTCCCAACAGCCCCGGCAACGCGAATGCGTAAATCGACCAGAGTTCTTCAAGATTGTTTTCGATCGGCGTTCCGGTCATCGCCACCCGTTGCTCGGCATGGAGCTTCGTTGCCGAGATCGCGGCCTTGGCTCGGGGGTTCTTAATTGCCTGCGCTTCGTCGAGCACGGCGATCGACCACTCGTGTGCGTGCAGTTCTTCGGCGTCGCGCACCAAGAGTGCGTAGGTGCTCAAGACGATGTCGGCCTCGGCGATCTCGCCAAAATAACGCGCGCGATCGGGCCCGCTGAGCACGAGCACTCGCAATTCCGGCGTGAAGCGTGCGATTTCTGCACGCCAGTTCGGCACGACGCTCGTCGGCGCGACGATGAGGACGGGTTTACGGAGACGCCCCGCAGCCTTCTCCATCGCGACGTGCGCGAGCAATTGCACGGTCTTTCCCAGCCCCATATCGTCGGCGAGCACGCCGCCGAAACCGTGCGTGCGCAACAGTTGCATCCAGGCGACGCCGTCGCGCTGATAGGGGCGCAGTTCGGCGTGAAAGTTTGACGGAAGGACCGGAGCGCGCCCGGCGAGATCGTTGAGGCCATCGATAAAGCCGCCGAAGGCTTCGGTGACCGCGCCGCGCCGAAGAACGGTGCCGTCGATCTCGGCGAGCGATATCGCACGCGCGGCGGGGAGCGCGATGCGTTCGCCATCGACGAGGGCGTGCTCGCCGTCGAAGAGATCGACGAGCGTCGCCAATACGCGTGCGACGCGAGCCGGCGGGAGCGCGACGTACGCACCGCTCGGGAGGCGGCCAAAAATCGGCTCGCTGCGCGAGGCGATGGCGACGAGATCGTCGGTGGAGGAGATGCCGTTCGCAGCGAGCGCTTCGACGATGATCGGAAGGAGCGGTATCCGCTCTCCGTCGACTTCGATGCCGAGATCGATCTCAAACCAGCCCGTGCGGTGCGGGTCGGGCTCGATATCGGCTTGCCAATCCTCGGAGAACTCTACGATTTCGTGCGGAAAATCCGCGTCGATCTCCACCCTCCACCCTTCGGAGCGTAAGAGCGGAGCGGTGTAGCCCAAAAAACGCGCCCACGCGTACGCACTCTCTTCGGTGCCGAGGCGAAAGATCGCGCGACGGTCCTCGTTCTCAAACTCAAAGGAGCGCGGCACCGACGCGAAGCCGATCGCGTTCAGTCGTTCGATCGCGCGCTCTTCAAAGGCACGCTGTCGCGGCCAGATCGCGCCGCCCTCGCCTTCCACGATGCGAAATTCGCTCTCGCCGCTCTCCGGCGAGATACGATGCTCGCCGTAGAGAAACGCGAGTTCGGCGGTCGCTGCGGCGCGCGAACGTCCCAGTTGCAGCACGGGAATGGGGTCGCGTTCGATCACTCGCACGTCGAGGCGGGCCTGCGGCCCATCGATGGCGGCGGTCGAAAAGACGCGACGCAACGCCACCTGCACGCGCTTTGCGTGCTCGGCGGTCATCGCGGGCGCTCCCGCGAGCACTGCGGCGAGATCGGGTGCGAGATCGCTCTGCGCTCGTCCGGCGACGTTACGGTCGGGATCGACGTACCAGAGCGGTATCGCGCCGACGAGCACGCTACCGGGGAGCGAGGCGAGGTGCGGACGCTGTCGCTCGTCTTCGTCGATGCGCCACGCGATGCGCGCGTCGACGAGATCCTCGCGCCGTAACGCTTCGTTCTCGAGCGACTGCCAGTGCACGCGCTCGCTATCGACGAGCAATTCGAGCAACGTTCCCAGAATGGTCGGCGAGAGCGCGTTCATCCCGCCGAGAAGGCCGCTCGCTCCGACGAGGCGACCGATTGTGCGATCGAGGGCTTGCAGATGTTTCGCACTCCCCGCGGCGAGGTGCTGGAGTTCGTAGCGGCGGGCGGTCCCCAACCCCCCGCTGCGCAGCATCGGCACCACGAAGGCTTGCAGAGTGAACGAGGGTACGAAAAATCGCTCTTCGATGGAGATGACGTAGCGCACGTGTTCGCGCAGGAGCTCGCGCCGCTTATTTGCCGTGACGGCATTGACGTTCTCGATCCAGCTCTCGATCGCTCCATCCGCGGCATCGCGTTTCCGCACCGTCGACCGCGCGGCGATCGCCGCGAGCGCGACCGCCGCGGCGTGCTTGCAGTTACTTCCAACCGGGCAGGAGCACCGAGCGAGCAGACGCGTCGTTCCGTTCGAGCCGACCGCACGCATGTGCACCGAGTACGGCTGCTGCTGCGTCCCGATGACGCGGGCGTCGATCGCCTCGGCACCGACTTCGAGCTGCAATACCCGGCGACGTTCGAAATAATCGCGTCCCCGCGTGAGCGTGGGCGCATCGAACGATGCTTGAAGTACGGAAAGGTCGAGGTGCATAAGGGCGACCTCTCTACTTGGCGAACGCCGTTACGAACTCCTACCGTCGAGCAATGTCGCAGCGGCTCGCAATCCCTCGCGAATCGCATCGGGCGAGGGCGGGCAACCGCGAACGACGACCGCGGCCTGCAACTCTTCCCCGGCACCGGCGCCGGCACTCCCCGCGCCGCACCACGTGCCGTCACCGCTCGCACAATCGCCGACGGCAACGACGACAACCGGCTCCGCGGTTGCATCGAGCGTTCTGCGCGCGGCGAGGCGCATCGCCTCGCTCATCGGACCCGTAACGGTGAGAAGATCGGCATGACGCGGCGAGGCGACGATGCTCCAGCCTTCTTGCGAGATATCGTACTGCGGCGCGGCGAGCGCGTTCATCTCCAACTCGCATCCGTTACAACTGCCGCAGACGAGATGGCGAATGCCGAGCGAGCGGGTGAATCGTTTCTGCGACACGGTCAGCGGTCCACGCACGAATAGCAAAGGTTGAAGCTCTTATTGACGAGCGGAAAATCCGGCACGATATTGCCTTCCATCGCGCGCGTTACGAGCGGCCAATTGCGGTATGCGGCCGAGATGATGTGCAGCCGCCCGACGCGCTCCTCCGCCGCGACGGAGAGCGAGATACTTTCAGCACCGCGAGCTCCCTCCACGACGGTTGCGATCGTGCCCTCGGGTACGCTAAGCTCCATCGGCACCGGAAGTGCGACGCCTTCCATCGCTCGGAGAGCGCGCTCGAGGAGATCGAACGAGCGCTCTATTTCGCGCCGCCGCACCTCGCTGCGCGCGAATACGTCTCCCGCGCTCGCTCGCACCTCGGTAAAGGAAACCTCGCGATACGCCCCATACGGGAAGAGCGCTCGCACATCGCACGCGATCCCCGATGCGCGCGCGCTCGGCCCGACCGCTCCAAAGCGGCGCGCCATTTCCGGGTCGACGATGCCGGCTCCCTCAAGGCGTCGCACGACCGAACGTTTGGCGAGAAATCCGTCGACGAATCGCATCGCATCGTCGCGGATCGTGCGGAGAATCGCACGCGTACTTCCCGGATCGGCAAACGTACCGGGGCGGACCCCGCCGGGGACGATGCTGTCGAACAGCAAACGATGGCCGCCGACGACACGATTGAGTTGGTTGATCCGTTCGCGCAGTTCCAGCGCGGCGGTCGTTCCTTTCCCGTATCCCGCACCCGCGGCGATGCTTCCGAGATCGAAAAGATGGATGTGGATCCGCTCCATCTCCGCGAGCGCCAAGCGCGCGTACTCCGTCGCGGCGTCGAGTTCGGCCCCGGCGAGCGCCTCGATCGCACGAGCGTACGCCCAGGATCGAGCGACGCTGCAGTTTCCGCAAACCCGTGCGACCTGCGGCGCGAGCGCGAGCGCCGGCCGTCCCTCGAACCACGGCTCGAGCGCGCGGTGCGAATACGAAAGTTGCGCGTCGATATGCACCACGCTCTCGCCGCCGGTACTGATGGTGAAGCGCCCCGGTTCGATGATCCCCGCGTGCACGGGGCCGACCACCACGGCGCTCACGCCGCGTCCCTCGGCGATGACCGCCTCGGGAATCGCGTCGGCACGAAAATAGAGCGGTCGTCGATCGGGGCCCGAGCGTATCTCGATCCCTTGCATCGCCTGCATTTCGCGTTCGTGATCGGCGAAGAGCGGAAAGCGCGACGCGAGCGATTCCCACGCTTCGCCAGGCCGTAGTGGCGTCACCAATGCGAGCACTCCGGCGGGCGAGAGCGAGAGCGTGCGCACCGTACGCTCGGTCGCGTAACAGCCGAGCGGGAGCGCATCGTGCAGCACATCATCGAACGCAGCGGCGAGATCCGCTTGCGCGACGTGCCGCTCGCGATAGAGATTATCCACCGGCCGCCAACGTTCGCGAGAGCTCGAGCAGCCACGCGGCCTGCGGGAGAAACGGAAAGATTGCGAGGGCGATCGCTCCCGCTCCAACGCACCACAGCGCGAAACTCGAAAACCCGAACAATGCGCGCGGGCCCGGGTGCGCGACGACGGCGACCGGCGTACCCGCAGCACTCTCGATTGCAAAGCGCAGGAGCGCGGCGAAGCCGACGAGCAGCGCGAGGGCCGCGACGACGGCGAGCACGTAATGCGCGCCGCTCACCAAGGCGACGATCAGGAGCAATTCGGAGATAAAGAGCCCGCCCGGCGGCAAACCGCCCAAACCGATCGCGGCAAAGAGTAGCGCGATCCCCGCAGGGCGATGCCGCAGGCCGCGAATGTGCCCCATCGAGGTGCTTCCTTGCTCGTGCTGCACGGCTCCGACGCTTAAAAAGGCGAGGGATTTCACGAACGCATGGTCGATGAGGTGATAGAGAGCGACGAAATATCCCAACGGCGTTGCGAGGCTGAGAGCGATCGCCACGATCCCGGCGTGTTCGATGGTAGAATACGAGAGTAACCGTTTGATATCGCGTTGTGCGAGCATGAGCGCCGCGCCGAGCACCAACGAGAGCGCGCCGCCGTCGCGCAAGACGTGTTCGAAGAGCGGAGCCGCATCGGTATGCAGGGTGACACCCTGCACGCGAGCGATGGCGTAGAAAGCGCAGGAGACTAATAAACCCGAGAGCATCGCGCTGACCGGAGCGGGTGCCTTGGCGTGCGCGTCGGGAAGCCAGGCGTGCATCGGAACGAGCCCCGCCTTTGTGGCGAAGCCGACGAGCATCAGCAAGAGCCCCGTTCGTGCGAGCGGCGCGTTCAATCGCGCACCGTGCAACGCGAGTACGCTCCAGGAAAAGCGATCGCCGGTGAGGATGCCCGCATCGCCGGCGGCGCGCGCGAGCATAAACGCACCGATCAACGCCACGGCGATGCCGAAACTACAGAGCATGAGATATTTCCAAGCCGCCTCGAGCGCCGTGCGTCCGCCGAGATGCGCGACGAGGAAGGTCGTCGCCAGCGTCGTCGCGGTGATACCCGCCCAGAGCCCGACGAAGGTGGTCGCCGTCACGGCGAACAGCATCGAACTCCAAAAGCCGCCGACGAGAAGAAAGAACGCAGCCGGGCGCGACCACGGCGGGCGATGCTCGCGCGAGGGCGAGGGAAAGAGGCCGCCGGCGAAGAGCACGACGAGCGTCATTAAGAGCGAGACCGTGCAAGCAAAGATTGCCGAGAGCGCATCGAGGCGCGGGACGAGTGCGAACGTCGCGGCGACGATGGCGACCGAGAACGCGGCGCGCGCGGCGAGCCGCAGCGAGCGTTTCCTCGGGATCGCGGCGATCGCGAACGCAACGAGCGGGAAAAGCGTGAGGACGGCGATCATCCGCGAAGCTCCCGCATCGCACGAACGTCGAGTTCGGGATTCTCGCGCGCGATCTCCCTTGCGATGGCGAGGCCGACGAGCGTTGCGAGCACCGCATCGAAGGTGTCGGCGAGTTCGGCGCTCATCGGAACGTGCGGGACGAAAACGACGGCGGCTAAGGAGACGGTGCTTCCCAATGCGAGGAGTCCGATCGCGTTGGCGATGAGACTACGATGCGCGATCACTACCGCGATGCTCGTCGCCAATGCGAAGAAGACGAGCCCCACATTGTGAATTCCCTCAAAGGCGGGAAGTCGCCCCGCGAGATGGGCGAGCCCGAGCGCGAGCAGCACGATGGCGATGCGTCCGGGGAGCGAGAACGACGGGCGAAGATCGTTTCGCAGCCCGCGACGTTTTTCGAGCCAGAGGATCGATGCCGGGCCGACGACGACTTTCACGAACGCGAGGGCGACGAAGACGGCGAGGGCGCGTGGATTCCCGAGGCCGGGATAGGAAAACGTGAGTGCGATCCCGGTGAAGAGCGCGTACCCGAACAACGCCGTGCGAATGCGCGCATCGACGACCAGCGCGGCGAGCGCGCAAAGAAAGAGCAGCGTCATCGCGCGGCTCCGATGATATCGATGCCCAACGCGGCGACGGCGAGGAGCGTCGCCGCACTCGCGAGATGCGGGAGTTCGAAGAGGCGCATCTTCGCTTGAAATGCTTCGACGAACGGAACCGCCGTTGCGACGGCGATAAAGCAGAGCGGCGCTGGAAGCCCGGAACCCGCCAACACGTAGGCAACGAGGATCGCCATCGCAGCCTGGCGGAGCTGCGCGGCGTACTGCCACGCAGCAAAGACGGGCCCCGCATACTCCAACAGCATCCCTTCGTGGATCATCGTGAGTTCGTAATGCGTCTCTTGATTGTCGACCGGCACTCGGGCGGTTTCGAAAAGCAGCACGATGAAGAGCGCGGAGCCGGCGAGCAGCGCCGACGCCTGCGTGGAACGCGCTGCGAGGAGCGCGAGGAGAAACGGGGCTTCGACGATCGCGGCAAACGCGATCTCTCTCCCCACCGCCATCGCCGAAAACGACGAACCGGTATCGAGCGCGGCGAGAACCAGTGCGGCGCGGCCGAGTGCGAAGAACAACACGAGCGCGACGACGTCGAGCGCGCTCGAACGGATATTTCCATCGAACAGCGTGGGAAGCAAGAGCAGAATCGTGACCGAGCTGCCCAGCGCAATGCCGGCCGCGAGAAAACCGGCCGAGGACGCGCTGCGCCCCGCTCGCGGCGCTTTGCGCGCGAGCTTTGCGAGATCGCGGTAGGGCTGCACGATCGGCGGGCCGGGGCGCCCGCTCAAGCGCGCCCGGAGGCTCGCGATCGCTCCCTGCAACAACGGTGCGAATGCGAGAATGGCGAGCGTTTGAACGGCGATCATCGTCCGAGCACCAAGGCCAACGCGATTGCGATCGCGGCATAGGCGATGTACGCGCGCATGCGCCCCGATTGCACGACGCGCAACCGGCGAACGAGACGCTGCGCGAACGCCGCGACGCTGCGCGCGGCCTCGTTCGTCAGATCCCGCGTGCTTACGGCGTACTCGATCTGCGCCGGAAAATCACCGCTCGTCGCCGGAACGATCGATCGGTGTCGTTCGGGGAAGAGCGCGAAGGCGAAGATGCCGCGGAGCGGTTTCGTGAGCGCCGTCGCACTATACGAAGCGCGCGCCGGTAGCGCCGAACCGCAGGCCCACACGGGGTCGTTTCGTCGCGCCGCGCGCCGGCCATACCACCACGCTGCGAGCGCCGATAGTAACGGGATCGCCGCGAGCCACGCGAGGCGCGCGGCACCGGCGAAAGTCGAACCGAGCGCGACTGCGGGCGCTCCGACGATCTGGGATGCTACCGCGAGCAGCGGATGGAGCACGACGAGCGGAAAGAATCCGAGCGCGAGCACGATCGCCGCGGCGAGCGCCAACGCCGCCACCGATGCATCGAACGTTTCGGGGTGCTCGCTCTCGCGCGCGGGAGCGGGAGCACCCGCGAACGCGATTCCAAAGAGTTTGACGAAGGCCGCTGCCGCGAGCCCTCCGCCGAGCAAAAGGGCGAAGAGCCCGAGCGCGCCGAGCGTTGCGAGCGCCGCGTTTCCGGAGAGCGTCGCATCGATACATCCATGCAGCACGAGCCACTCCGAAACGAATGCATTACTCGGAGGTAACGCCGCCGCCGCCAAGCATCCGACGAGGATGAAGGGGGCGCTGCGTTTGAGTGCGCCGCTGCCGAGCCCGCGCAGGCGGTCGAGATCGGTCACGTGGTGCATGCGTTCGACCACCGTTCCCGCGCCGAGAAAGAGCAGCGTCTTGAGCGCGGTGTGATTGAGCGCGTGAAAGAGCATGGCCACGAGTGCCAACGTCGCCAACACCGGATAACCCATCGCCGAAGCGGCGATCGCGAGGCCGAGTGCTGCGACCATCACGCCCATATGTTCGATCGAGCTGAACGCGAGCAGGCGCTTCAATTCGCTCTCCACCGCCGCGTAGAGCCCGCCGAGGAGCGCACCCGCGAGCCCCGCAAGCAGCAAGATGACGCCGGCGGTCGCACCGACCGGCGCGACGAGCACGAAGGTTGCCAGGGTCAACGCGTACAGCGCGAGCTCGATCATCACGCCGGAAAGCAATGCCGACGCATTGGCCGGCGCGGCGGGGTGCGCGCGCGGTAGCCAAAATTGCAGTGGAACGAGCCCCGCTTTCGAACCGAAGCCGATAAAGAGCCCGACGAGTATGCCGGCACGCGGTGCGGTGGTAAGCGAAACTGCCGCCGCTGCGATCGCGGCGAATGCGCCGCTACCGGCATGAACGGCGAGCATCGCCAAGGCAATCGTTATCGCCAATGCGCCGAGTTGGCTCACCAGCGCGTAGGCGAAGGCGGCGCGCCGAACGTCCTTTCGTTCGCTCTCGGTCGCAACGATCGCGATCGAGATCAACGACATCAGCTCCCAACTCAGGAGAAAAGCAACGACGGATTGCGCGAGCAACACTCCGAGCATCGCCGCGCTAAAGCAAACCAGGGGAAAGCCCGCAGCCGCACGGCCGCGTCGGAGATTCCAGAGCGCGACGACGATCGTACCGAGGGCGAGTACGACGAGGAACGGGCGTGCGAGCGGCGTTACCGCGAAATCAAGCGTGAGATATCGCGCGACGATCGGCGCGCGGATCGCGATGGGCGCGAATGGGAACGCGGCGGCGGCGAACGCGGCCACGGAGAGCGCGGCGAGCATCGACGAGGCGAGGAGGCGTATGCCGCGCACTAGCTCTGCGCTTCGAAATTCGCGCGCTGCTCGCGCAGGAGCCGGTCGCAAAAATCGCGCGCGGCATCGAGGAGATCCCAGAGCCGCTGGTCGGCGACGCTATAGCGGACGAAAAGCCCCTCGCGACGGGCGACAACGAGCCCCTTGCCGCGCAGCGCCGCGAGATGCTGCGAAACCGAGGGTTGGCCGAGGTCGAGCACCTGTTGGAGCTCGACGACGGTTTTTTCGCCCTCACGAAGGGCATCGAGGAGGCGGATCCGCGCCGGATGCGCGAGCGTCTTAAAGAGATCCGCCTTGAAGTTCCGAAGCACATCTGAATATTAGCATATTCAGATTTACGAATACAAGTTCACCCGTTGAGTGCGCCCAACGTCTCCTTGAGGAGGGAATCGACCTCGCCGGCGACCCCGACGAGCTCGGTATTCCCGGTGACCCCGAGCATCGCACCGGCATCGATCGCCTTGACATAGGTCTTGCCGCCCTTCTGCATGACCACGACGTTGCACGGCAACAACAGCCCGAGATCGGGCTCGCGTTGGAGCGCCTGATGGGCAAAGGTCGGGTTACAGGCGCCGAGGATAACGTAGGGCTCCATATCGGCACCGATTTTTTTCTTGAGCG
Source organism: bacterium (assembly GCA_021781095.1). The sequence goes on along the minus strand of JAJXXM010000224.1, from coordinate 5,617 downwards.
TCGCGGCAACATCGATCTCGGTTAAAACGCCGAAGCCGCGCTGCGCCAGCGCGGCTTTCGTGCGATCGATGACTTCTTCGAAGTTACCTTCGACGACGGTTTCGTGTCCGTATTTCACGAGTTATTCGCCTCACTTTATCTGCAACCCCAGCGGTTTGATGACCGTCGCCAGGTAACGATGGTATGCATCCATCGCCGCAGCAAAGCGTACATCGAGGTGCCTCGCGTATGCAAGTAACGATGCCGTCGGCGGCGAGTTTCCGCCGAGGAAGAAGCCGCCGGGCACCGCTTCTCGCAGAGCGCCCGGGCGTTGGATGGAATCTTCATCGTTCTGATAGTTTGCGGTAAAAGTCGCAAAGATCGCATCGTGCTCCTTCATCGCCGCCGAGAGCGCGGCGAGGCGCGGAGCGTTATCGGCGGAACGCGCGATCGCGTACGCCTTGTCGAGCGCGACCTTCTGCGCGTCGAGCGCATCGAGCACCGCATTGATCTTCCCGGACATTTCGAGAAAGTGCTTGCCGATTCGATAGCCGGCACGCATCTGCGCGAGCGTATACGGTGTCTGCGGATCGGGCTTCACCGAAAAGGACTGAGAAAAGGTGCGGCCGTCGAGCACGATCCGCGCGGTGTAACGGCCGGGCAGGACGGTCAGGCCCTCTTTCGGCCCACGATACTGCTTGCGTGCCGCGCCCATCCAGCGCGTCACGCCATTTTCGTGGAAATCCCAGACGACGCGATTGATGCCGGCCTTATTCGGAACGAGCGAGATCTTCTTCTTGCCGATCTTGATGCTTCCCGAAATCGTGCGAATCACGCGCCCCCGAGCGTCGAGTACCTGGACGACCGGCGCCTTTTTCTGCGGAGTCTTTTGATAGAAATCGAAGATCGCTCCGTAGGGCGGGTTCTTCGCCGCATAGCGCGTGTACAGGTTCTCGTCGTTGCTATGCATGATGTATTCGTAGGCCGTGCGCACCGGAAAGAGCATCGCTCCTTGCGACTGCGCCGCCGAGAGGTTCTGCAGCGCCGCGATATCGTCGAGAATCCAAATCGCGCGTCCGTGCGTGCCGATCACCAGATCGTCGAACGTCGGTTGGATGCGAATATCGCGCACCGATACCGCCGGGATGTTCAGCGAAAACGGCTTCCACGAGTCGCCGCCGTTGAAGCTGATAAACATGCCCTCTTCGTTTCCGGCAAAGAGCAGGTTTTTGTTGTGGATGTCGGGGCGAATCGTCCGCGTGTAGATATCGCTCGGCAATCCACGAACGATCTTCTTCCAGGTTTTTCCGTAGTCGTGCGTTACGTAGAGATACGGCGCATAATCGCCCATCCGATGGTCGTCGAACGAAGCGTAGGCGGTCGCGGGGTCGAGCGCCGAGGGAGCGACCGTTTCCACGCGCGCGAACTCCGGCGCGCCCTTCGGCGTGACGTTGCTCCAATGTTTGCCGCCGTCGCGCGTGAGCTGCACGAGGCCGTCGTCGGTTCCAACCCAGATCTCGCCGGGTGCGGCCGAGGAGCCTTCGATATCGAGAATGGTGTCGCTATACTCGGCACCCGAAACGTCGTGTGCGAGCGGGCCGCCCGCGGGCAACTGGTGCGATTTGATATTTCGCGTGAGGTCGGGGCTGATCGGGTGCCACGTTTGGCCGCGATCGGTGCTTTGAAAGACGACGTTCCCGCCGTACCACAAGATATGCCCGTTCCACGGTGCGAACGCGATCGGCGAATCCCAGTTGAAGCGATAGGGTCGCTTATTGAGATCGAAGATCGAAAGCCCCGGTTCGAAGTACGGATTGATGAACCGGAAGAGCCGCGCGTGCCGGTTGAAAACGTTGACGTAGCCGTCCTCCAGATCGGCAACGACGAAATTCGCGTTGCTCGGATCGGGAACGGCCCACATGCCGTCGCCGCCGACCACCTGGAACCAACGACGGTTCTTGATCCCCTGCGGATCGCGCGAATTCGAAGGCCCGCACCAACCGCTGTTATCTTGCCATCCGCCGCAAACGAGATAGGGATTCCCGTTGGAGAGGCCGACGTGATAGACCTGGCCGATGGGGAGATTCCGCGCGAACGACCACGCCTTCCCGCCGTCGAGCGTCAGCGCGTACCCGCCGTCCTCGCCGACGATGATGCGATTGCCGTCGTTGGGAGCGATCCAAATCGCGTGATAGTCGACGTGCACCCCTTTGGCGATGCGTTTGAATTTTTTGCCGCCGTCGGTACTAACCGAAAGCATCTCGGAGACGCCGTAGACCCGGTTCGCATTTTTCGGATCGACGGCAATATGCGTGAAGTAGAACGGACGCTGATCGACCAACGTGTTGTCGGTCATCATCTTCCAATGCGCGCCCGCGTCGTCGCTGCGCCAGAGAATGCCGCCCTTCGCTTCGATCAACGCATAGACGCGCGCGGGGTCGCTCGGCGCGATAGCGAGGCCGATGCGCCCCTCGTACCCGGCGGGGAGACCGTTGCCGACGAGTTTCGTCCAGGTCTTGCCGCCATCGGTCGATTTATAAATGCCGTCGTTGGGCCCGCCGGAGTGGAAGGTCCACGGCTTCCGACGAAATTGCCACATCCCCGCATAGACGATATTCGGATCGGCGGGATCCATCGCAATATCGCTCGCGCCGCTGCTCGGGCCGATATAGAGCGACTTGCTCCACGTTTTTCCGCCGTCGAACGTGACGTAGACGCCGCGATGAACGGAATCGGCGAACGGATCGCCGGAGGCGCCGACCACGACGTGCTCGGGGTTCTTTGGATCGATCGCGATGCGCGAGATATGCCGCGTCAATGCGAGGCCGACGCGCGCCCAGGTTTTTCCGCCGTTGGTGCTTTTATAGAGTCCGGTACCGAACGAGACGTCGTTGCGCGGGTTGCTCTCGCCGGTGCCGACCCAAAGAACGTTCTGATTGCTCGGGTCGATTGCGACCGCGCCGATCGCGCCGGTCGGTTCTTTCGTAAAGATCGGTTTCCAGGTCGCGCCGCCGTTCGCACTCTTCCACACTCCGCCGCCTGCGGTGCCGATAACGTAGAGATCGGCGTTCTGCGCCGTCCCCGCCACCGAGGAGACGCGGCCGCCGGCGATCGCCGGGCCGATCTCCCGCCATTTCATGCGTGCGTACGGTGCGGTCGCCGCCGCAGCCGGAAGGAAACTTCCGGCTGCGAGCAACGCCCCCATCGCGAGAAACCGTATCTTCATCTTTTCTCCTCCACGAGTATCGGGTTTAGTGTACGGTACCGATTCCTGCGATCGGCTTCAGCCCGGCTGCCTTCATCTCTGCTTGCAGTGCGGGGAGCGTGCCGACGAAGGCGTTGTATTGCCCGAGGGCGCGGGCATATTTTCCGTCGAGCCGATGCGCGAACGCAAGGGTCGGCGGCGTGATGAGGCTCTGAGCGGCGAAGTAGAGCTGCTCGAAATCCTCGCGCAGCGCACCCGGACGTTCGATCGAATCCTCATCGTTCTGATAGTTCGCCGTCAAGATATCGAACATGCCTTGGCGACGACCGGAGAGCGCCGAAAGCGCGGCGAGAACGCCGGTCGCCTTCTTCGCCGTCGCGGCCTTCTCTGCCGCATCGATCTGCTTCTTGAGCGTATCGAGATTGTTCAGCATCGTATCGATCTTCCCGAACATCGCTTCGTACTTCATGGAGAAAGCGAAGGTGCGGTCGTAATCCGCTTGCGTGAACTTCGAACGCGGATCGGGCTTCACGACGAAGCGACGCGTGTAGGTCTTGCCGTCGAACGTCAGCTTCGCGGTGTAGGTGCCCGGCGGAACCGTCGGTCCCTCCGGGAAGCCTTGGTACGATTTTTTCGCCGCGCCCTTCCAGAGCGCCACGCCGTTGGTGCCGTAATCCCACACGTACCGATTCAGACCGACGGCGTTGGGGAGCCGCGATTCTTCCTTGCCGGCGAGTTTGTGGCTGCCGGAGATCGAACGCATGAGTTGGCCGCGCGCGTTGAATATTTGCAACGAGGGCTGTGTCTTGGCATTCGCCGTCTTTTGGTAGTAGTCGAAGATGGCGCCGTAGGGCGGATTATTCCCGACAAAGTCCGTGTACGTGCCTTCGTCGTTTTCGTGCAGCGTGTACTGGTAGGAGACGCGGACCGGGAAGAATCGTCCACCCGCCGCCTTCGCGCGAGCGAGTTGTTGGATCGGCGTCATGTCGTCCATAATGTAGAGCGAGCGCCCGTGCGTCGCGATGACGAGATCGTCGAAGGTCGGCTGCATGCGAATATCGCGAACCGATACGGTCGGCATGCCGTTCTTGAAGCTCTCCCACTTCCGTCCGTCGTCGAACGAGATGAATATTCCCGTTTCGTTGCCGAGATAGAGGATGGACGAGTTTTTGATATCCGGGCGGATGGTCCGCACGAACACGTTCTTCGGAAGGTTGCTCGCGATCGAGCTCCAGGTCTTGCCGTAGTCGTGCGTCACGAAGACGTAGGGTTTGTAGTCGCCCGAACGATGGCGATCGATGGTAACGTACGCCGTCGCCGCGTCGAACGGGGAAGGAGCGACGGTTTCGACGCGCCCGTAGGGCGGAACGCCGGGAATCAGCATTTTCTTCCAGTGCTTTCCGCCGTCGACCGTGAGGCCGATGACGCCGTCGTCGGCGCCGGTCCAGATCTCGCCTTTACGCACCGGCGAGCCCTCGATATCGAGCAGCGTGTCGCTGTATTCGGCACCCGAGACGTCGTGGGTGATGGGGCCGCCCGACGGAATCTGGTGGGATTTCATGTTCAACGTGAGATCGGGGCTGATGACTTTGAAGCTCTTGCCGCGATCGGTGCTCTGGAAGACGACGTTGCCGCCGACCCATCCGATATGCGGGTTCCACGGAGCGAACGCAATCGGCGAGTCCCAATTGAAGCGATATTTGCTGGTGCGCAAGTCGTACTGTTCTTTGACGCCCTGCAAGTAGGGCTGTGCCGACCACTCATCCTGCGTCCTCTTGTTCCACACGACGACCGAACCGTTTTCGGAGTCGCTCCAAATATAATTCGGATCGGAGGGATCCGGGACCGACCACTCGCCGTCGCCACCGACGCTGACCTTCCAATATTTATTGAGAAGGCCGCTGGGATCGAGCGAGTTCTCGGGACCGCAAAATGCATTGTTATCCTGTAAGCCGGCGCAGACTTCGTACGGATTTTCGTTGGAGAGCCCGACGTGGTAGATCTGCGCGATCGGGAGATTCTTCGAGAAGAACCAATTGGCACCACCGTCGACGGTGAGTGCGTAGCCGCCGTCTTCCCCGAGCATGATGCGCGACGGATCGTTCGGCGCGATCCAGATCGCGTGGTAATCCACGTGCACGGCGAGGGCGATCGGGCGGAACTTCTTGCCGCCGTCGGTCGAGACCGAGGTGAGTTCGGAGACGGCGTAGACTTTTTTGGGATTCATCGGATCGACGGCGATATGCGTGAAGTAGAACGGGCGTTGATCGACCAGCGTGTTATCGCTAACCATCTTCCAATGCGCGCCCGCATCTTCGCTACGCCAGAGAATGCCGTGCGCCGCCTCGATGAGCGCGTAGACGTACTTCGGGTCGCTCTGCGAAACGGCGAGACCGATGCGCCCGGTGATACCGGCCGGCAAACCATTGCCGA
>JAJXXM010000309.1 GCA_021781095.1 bacterium | reverse complement strand
TCGACACGACAGGTCATGGGTTATGCCGCAGCAGCCGCCGCAGCGTTGACGCTGGCGACGATCGGCTGGGCAATATTCCGCGGTGAGGGCGGTGAAGCATGAAGAGCTACTACGACCGTCCGCTGCTGAAGGGGCCGCACTGGGGATCGAACGTCGTTACGTACCTTTTCCTCGGCGGCATCATGGGTGGGCTCGGCCTCATTTCGTTACTCTCCGACGACCGGCCCGAACCGGAGATGAAAAAGCTGCGCAAAGCAACGCGCTATACCGCATTTGCATTAGCGGTCATCAATCCGCCGATTCTGATTTCGCATCTCGGACGTCCGGAACGTTTCTTCAACATGCTGCGCATCGTCAAATTCAAATCGCCGATGTCACTCGGCGTTTGGGGGCTCGTGCTCTATTCCGGTGCGGCGGGCGCAAATGCAGTACGCGAACTCGCCGACGACGGAATCGTACCGAAAGGGCTGCGCTACATTGCGCCGAGCGCTACCGTTCCCATTCAAGCCCTCTTGGGTGCCTTCATGGCCGGTTATACCGGCGTTCTCATCAGCGCGACGGCAATTCCGCTTTGGGCTACGGGAAAGCGACTTATTCCGGCATTCTCCGTCTGTTCCGGCGCGGCGAGCGCGAGCGCTCTCGCCACTTTGCTTTCGACGCTGCAGGGAAATCACGACGTCATTCCACGGCTCGAGCGCCTTGAAATGGCGGCATCGGCCCTTGAAGTTGCGCTCATCGCGGACTTCCGCCGGCGCGGTGGTGCCGCGGCTGCCCCATTGTTTGAAGGAAGAGTGGGAAAACGTCTTCGCGACTTCACGATTCTCGGAGGCATTGTCGTTCCGTTTGCATTGAACGCGATCGGCGGTGCAATTCGACTGCCAAAAGCCGTCGATGCGCTGCGCAGTATTACCGCTTCGACGTTGACGCTCATCGGCGGATATGTATTGCGTGAGAGCCTGATCGAAGCGGGCAAACTCTCTGCAAACGACCCGCACGTTGCGTTCCGACAGCCTTCGTGAACGAATTCTCGACGCGCCCCGGCCGCAGCGCCGACGTAACGACCGCCGCGATCGATGGCGTTCTCCGCACGCAACGCGACGATCGTGTTGCCGTCGAGGAGCCGCTGGAGATCCGATTGCTCGCAGGCGGAGAGCGCCGCTCGCTCGCACTCACGATGAGAACGCCGGGGCACGATTTCGAACTCGCGGCAGGCTTTCTCTTCAATGAAGGGATCGTGAAATCGCGCGAGGAGATCGTCGGCATCTCGTACTGCCTCGACGACGATATCGAGCAAGATCAATACTACAACATCGTGAACGTCGAGTTACGTGCGCGCTCGTTGCCGGATTTAAGCGCGCATACACGCCTTTTCACCGGCTATGGCGCCTGCGGCATTTGCGGGCGCGAAAGCATCGATGCACTCGAAGCACGGGGGCTCGACCGGATCGACGATACGACGACGATCGCTACGGAGACGCTCTATGCGTTGCCCGATCGGATGCGCGCGGCGCAACCCATCTTTGAACGCACCGGTGGCCTCCATGCAACAGCGCTTTTCGATGCCTCGGGGGAGCTTCTCGTCCTTCGCGAAGATATCGGCCGCCATAACGCTCTCGATAAAGTCATCGGCGAGGCGTTCCTGGCCGGTAAACTACCGCTGAAAGGGTGCATCGCCTTGGTGAGCGGGCGCGCGAGTTTCGAACTGGTGCAGAAAGCGATCGCCGCCCGGATTCCGATGCTCGCCTCGATCTCCGCGCCGAGCAGTCTCGCCGTCGATCTCGGCAGGCGGTTCGGAATAACGCTGATCGGCTTTCTTCGCGGCAGCCGCGCCAATATCTACAGCGCCGAGGAACGGGTGCGCTAAAGGACTTCCTTCCCGTATGACACCGGGAGGCGCTCGGCGAAGGGCTCGGGGTGGAGCGCGAATTATCCGATGTGAGTCCTTCGGCGGCAGCGTACGCGCGTTTTCGCTCGTTCTTCGTCCATAACGTCGATTCGATCGCATTTTTGGGGCTCGAGGGAGAGGTTCTTCAAGCGAATTCGATGTTTGAAGAGATGCTCGAGCTTGCGCCCGATGAAGCCGTCTCCAAATCATTCTTCGAGTACTTAGAACCCATCGCTGAATTCGAAGCGCGGGAAGCGTTTAGCCAAACCCTCATCGGTGAAGCGCAGGAGTTCGATAGCGTTCTTGGAGCATCGGGAGAGATGCCGTCGATGCCGGTTCGTCTTCGTTTTACGCCGCTTCGCCTTGAAGATGAAATCATCGGCGTATCGGCGATCGTAAAAAATATTGCAGCCGAGCGTATCGCGCACCAACATCTGCATAACCTCGCATTTTACGACCCTCTGACGCGATTGCCGAACCGAGCGCTTTTCGAAGATCGTTTAGCACAGACGATCGCCGGCGCCAAGCGTTACAACCGGCCTTTTGCGTTATTGTTTCTTGATTTGGACGGGTTTAAGAGCGTTAACGACGTTCACGGGCACGCTGCCGGCGACGCCCTGCTCCGGAGCTTCGGCGAACGCCTCGGCGTTATATTACGCGAAAGCGATACTTTTGCTCGCCTCGGCGGCGATGAGTTTGCAGTGCTGCAACAGCTCACACGTATTCCCGAAGATGCCACGACGCTCGCACAAAAGCTCATCGAAGCTCTCCAGGAACCTTTCCCAATCGGTGGGGCCGATCTCAAAGTGGGCCTCAGTATCGGTATCGCGGTCTATCCTTGGCACGGCATAAGTGAAGCCTCTCTCCTGGAGGCCGCAGACAAAGCACTCTACGATGCGAAATCTTCGGGGAAAAATACGTTTCGCTTTTCCGGCCCCTTTTAGCCCGAACGCGGCAAACTCTCTCCGAGCATGCGGTCGAGACTCCGCACCAATTCGTCCGCAGTCGGCGGACCATCGATCGCAATCGATGGGATGCCCCGTTCGCGCAACATCGAATACAACAGCGTTGCGGACTCGTCGTCCTCGCGCAGCGGTGAGGCGATAACGACCGCCCCGATCGGCTCGCGTTCTAGAAGCGCCTCGATTTCGTCGATTTGTTCCGAAATACGAACCTTATAGCCGGCTTCGCGCAGTTCATCGGCGAGAACCACATTTCGTTCACCCGTTCCAACGAGTGCGACGACGTGCGGGCGCAAGCTTGGCGCGGGAGCGAACGGCAACTTCACGGTGACGGTCGTGCCCTGCCCCTCCTCACTGCTCAAGGTAATCGTCCCGCTATGGAGGCGTACGAGTTGCTGCGTAAGGAAGAGCCCGAACCCCGTCCCGGGAATTTTGAGTTTGCGGGCGTTCGAAGCTCGTGTAAATCGCTCGAAGAGCGATGCTATCTCGGAACGCGGAATTCCGATACCGCTATCGCGCACCGTTACGACGATGCCGTCCGTCTCGCGGCGAACGTGGATGCAGATCGCTTGGCCGCCGGACGAATACTTTATCGCGTTATCGATGAGGTTGGAGAATATTTGCACGAGTCGGTCGCCGTCACCGATAATATTCGACGCTCCATCGGCGGTTATTTCGATCTCCCGCCGATAGGAATAGCGCACGGCAAGATCGCGTAATAACGATTCGACATCGACTTCGGCGAGCGAAAGCACGAGCTCGTTGCGCTCTAACCGCGAGATCGCCAAGGTGTCGTTGGCGAGATTGGCGAGATCGAGAGCAGACTGCTTCATCGCCTGTGTGAAAGTACGTTGTTCGTCGGTAAGTGGCCCCACTTCGCCGAGTAAATCGGCGAACCCGACGATCGTGGTAAGCGGTCCGCGAAAATCATGCGCCAGCATTGCAATGAGGTCGCTTTTCGTGCGGCTTAATTCGTAGATCGCGTTACGTCGACGTTCGACTTCGCTATAGAGTGCGGTGTTGCGAACCGCAACCGATACGAACTGTGCAAATAAGTCGATGAGGAATACTTCGCGCCGTTCGAACGGTCGCATATCTCGCCGGAGCTGCAAAACCAGATCGGAACGGTCGCTACGCCCGACGCCCACGACCACCTCGAAGCGATCGTCGGATATGATGAGCCCTTGTTCTTCGTTTAGGCGGCTTGCCGGCTCGTAAGCAAAGGGTTCTGTTTCCACGTCGAGCGGTCGGCTGCTGTCACGCACCTCGACCACGTTGCCGTCGTTCTGCTTGGCAAGAATTCGCCCCGTCGCTCCGAGTACGGCGCGCGCGCCGGCCTCGACATATTCAACCAGTCTTCGTCCGTCA
>JAJXXM010000207.1 GCA_021781095.1 bacterium | reverse complement strand
AGAGAGCGTAATCGATTGCAAGACTACCGGAAGCGTTGCCTTCCATGGCGCGACCTTATGCAAGCGAGCCGTGTGCCCCTCCGTCGTGCAGGAATCCAACGCCGCACGCGCCGATGAGGGGGCATGCTCGCCGTTGCATTGCGTCGCTTGCTCGCATCGATAGCGCTCCTCGCACTCGTCGGTTGCGTCTCGCACGTGCCGCCGCTTCCGCGGGACGTCTCGGTCGGAACGGCGCCGGTCGCGATGCCGAGCCCGGAAATCCTCGGCAACGACGCGCCCCCGAGAATGCTCGCCATGCACTTCTCGAGCCTCGATCTCCGCCGCGGCACGACGTGGAGCGGAAGCTTCGTGACCTCGACGAATACCGCGTCGGTGGAGGTACGCACGAATCTGTTCTCGATCGACGTTCCGCGAACGGCGTATGGCAGGTTTACATTCAAGCTCGCACTTTTCGATTGGCCGCCGATTTTTACACGCTCGTACGCGCTCCGCGTCATCGCTCGAAACAGTGCGGGGCTGCGAAGCGAGCAAGATCTCCCGTTGGTGATGCAGTGACCGAGGCGGAGGGCCTGCAGGTATCGACGGAAGACGGCGTCATGACGCTGACGCTCGCGCGCCCGGAGCGAAAAAATCCACTGACCTTCGAGATCTATGCGGCCTTACGCGACGGCTTTCAAGCGTTGAAAACCGATCGCGCCGTGCGCGCGGTGTTGCTGCGCGGCGCGGGCGGAAATTTTTGTTCCGGCGGTGATGTGCGGGAGATTATCGGGCCGCTGGTCGCGATGGCTCCCGACGAGCGACTGCGGTTTACCGAGATGACCGGTGCCGTCGTGGCGGCGATGCGCGCCTGCCCGCAGCCGATCGTTGCCGCCGTCGACGGCGTCTGCGCCGGAGCTGGGGCGATCCTCGCGATGGCCTCCGATCTTCGTCTGGGCACCGCCCGGGCTCGCGTCGCGTTTCTCTTCGTGCGCGTCGGGCTCTCCGGGGCGGATATGGGCGCCTGCGCGATGCTACCGCGCATTCTCGGCCTGGGCCGGGCGAGCGAGTTGCTCTACACCGGGCGAGAACTCTCGGGCGAGGAGGCGCTCTCGTGGGGGTTCTTCAACCGGCTCTGCGCGCCCGAACTGCTCGATGAAGACGCGCGATCGTGGGCGCGCGAGATTGCGAGCGGACCGACGCGCGCACACGAGGTCACCAAGGCGATGCTCGAGGCGGCACCGGGAATGGAGCTCGGCGAGGAAATCGCGATGGAAGCGCGCGTTCAAGCGGCGTTGATGGCGAGCGGCGATTTTCGCCGCGCATACGAGGCCTTCATCGCGAAACGCCGGCCGCAGTTTGAGGGTACTTGATGCGGCTCGACGCGACCCTCGCCTGGCCGTTTTTCGATCGCGCGCATCGCGAGCAGGCCGAGGCATTCGAGCGGTGGCTCGATGCCGTGCCTCGCGAGCGTTTTAATGACGATGGAATCGACGACGCCACCGTCGCCGTGCGGACGCGCTCCTGGGCGCGAGAACTCGGAGCGGGCGGATGGCTCGCGCCCTGCGCGCGCCTCGATATTCGCGCGGTCGCGCTTTCGCGAGAACAGCTCGCCTATCGGAGCGCGCTCGCCGATTTTGCGTTTGCGATGCAAGGGCTGGGCAGCGGAGCGATCTCGCTTTTTGGAACGGCGGCGCAGCGCGAACGCGTTTTGCCGGGCATCTTTGCCGGGACCTCGCTCGCGGCGTTCGCGCTCTCGGAGGAGCGTGCGGGTTCCGACGTTGCGGCGCTGACGACGCGCGCGCACCGCAGCGGCGACGGGTACGACATTACCGGTGAGAAATGCTGGATCAGCAACGCCGGTATCGCCGATGTTTACGTGCTCTTTGCGCGCACGGGCGATCATCCGACGAAGGGGTTGAGTGCCTTTATCGTCGAGGCCGGACGACCGGGCATCGTGCAAACGCGGTCGATTCAAACGATCTCTCCGCATCCGTTAGGGGCGCTCCGTTTCTCGGACGTGCGGGTCGGCGCCGACGCGCTGCTCGGAAACGAAGGGGACGGCTTTCGGATTGCAATGGCGACGCTCGATCTCTTTCGCACCACCGTCGGTGCGGCGGCGCTCGGTTTCGCGCGACGCGCCTTCGACGAATCCCGGGCACACGTCATGCAGCGAGAAATCTATGGAGCGCGGCTCGCAGATCTTCAACTCGTTTCGGGATCGATCGCCGAGATGGCGACCGAGATCGATGCCGCGGCGCTGTTGGTCTATCGAGCCGCATATACGAAAGACGCGGGAGCGGAACGGGTCACTCGGGAGGCGGCGATGGCAAAATGGTATGCAACCGAAGCGGCCGGTCGCGTCTGCGACCGGGCGGTGCAACTCTTCGGCGGGCGCGGCGTGACGCGGGGAGAGATCGTCGAACGGCTCTATCGCGACGTGCGCGCGCTGCGTATTTACGAAGGGGCGAGCGAGGTGCAGCAAAGCGTGATCGCTCGGTCGCTGATGAAGGAGGATGCGCGTGGTTGAGAGCGCGCATCTCGACACGTTCGCTCGCGACCGGCTTCCCCCCGAGGCCGCGCTTCCGCGCTTCGCTTTCACGCTGCCCCAGATGCGCTATCCCGACCGGATGAATGCCGCGTGGTATTTTCTCGATCGTCATGTCGAAGAAGGGCGCGGCGATCGTCTCTGCGCGATCGCCGAGGACGGAACCGCCTATAGCTATCGAGCGATGATGGAGTGGGCGAATCGCATCGCTCGCGTGCTCGTCGAAGATTTCGCACTCGTTCCGGGAAATCGCGTATTGCTGCGTTCGGCGAACACGCCGACCCTGCTCGCCTGTTGGTTCGCCGTGCTCAAGGCCGGTGGCATCGTCGTGACGACGATGCCCCTCTATCGCACGCAGGAGTTGCAGACCGTGAGCGAACGCGCTCGCGTGGCGATCGCGCTCTGCGACGCTCGCCTCGCGGAGGAGCTCGAACGCGCACGCGCATCCCGGCCCGAGATGGAGATATGCTATTGGGGCGACGGAAGCGACGAGTCGCTCGAACGTCGCGCCGCGCACAAGAGGCCGAATTTCGAGAACGTTGCGACCGCCGCGGAGGACGTCGCGTTGATCGCTTTTACCTCCGGGACGACCGGGCTTCCCAAAGCGGCAATGCACGTCCATCGCGATCTTCTCGCCACCTGCGACAGCTTCGGTGCGGAGGTGCTCAAAGCCGATCCGGAGGATCGTTTTAGCGGCTCGCCGCCGCTCGCATTTACCTACGGGCTCGGCGGAATACTCTTATTCCCATTCGCCATCGGAGCATCGACCGTGCTTCTGGGCCGCGCGGGAACCGAAGAACTCGCAGCGGCGATCGAACGCCACCGAATCAGCGTGCTCTTTACCGCACCGCTCGCGTATCGTGCGTTGACATCGCATGCGTCGAAGCGCGATTGGTCGAGCTTGCGCATCTGCGTGTCGGCCGGCGAGACCCTTCCGGGAGTCGTCTGGGAAGCCTGGCGCGCCGCTACCGGCATCTCGATCATCGATGGGATCGGAAGCACGGAGATGCTGCATATTTTTATCGCTTCTCCGGCCGACGAAGCGCGCGCCGGCTCGACCGGACGCGTCGTGCCGGGGTACGTCGCGCAGATTCACGACGAGTTTGGGAATGAGGTTCCCGTGGGGACCGTCGGTCGACTCGCGGTCTACGGCCCGACCGGGTGCCGCTATCTCGATGACGAGCGGCAGAGCACCTACGTTCGGAATGGGTGGAACTATCCCGGCGACGCTTATGCGGTCGACGGCGATGGGTACTTCACCTACGTCGCTCGCGCCGACGATATGATCGTTTCGGCGGGATTTAACGTCTCGGGTCCTGAGGTGGAGCAAGTACTCTTGCTCCATCCCGACGTTCTCGAATGCGCCGTCGTCGGGAAGCCCGATCCGGCCCACCTCACGACGATGGTGAAGGCGTTCGTCGTACTGCGCGCTGCTCGTAACGGCGACGATGCATGCATTGCGGAGTTGATCGAGCACTGCAAGGCGACGATCGCTCCTTTTAAGGCGCCGCGCGAAATTGAAATCATCGATGCGCTTCCGCGAACCGCGACTGGGAAGTTGCAGCGCTACAAACTGCGCGAGCGCTCCTAGAAGATGCCCCGCGCCCTCGGGGCCCTGCTCCTCGCACTCCTCGCCATGCCCCTCGTCGCGAAGGCATCGGTCGGCCCCGGCGATCGATTTGCGGCGGTTCGGAGCGCGGCGCCGCCTCCGATGGTCGCGTCGGCGCGCGTGGCGCTCTGGCGCTCTGCCCTCACGGCGAAGGATTTCTATAACTTCAACGTTCGTCGCCCCGCCGGGATGGCCACGAGCGCCCGATTTCTTTACGACAGCAAAAACCTGTATGTCGAGTTCCACTGCGTCCAAGCCGGAGTCCCGATCACCGCCGCCCAGCGGGTGAATCACGCCGGGGTCGGAAGCGACGATCACGTCTCGTTCGATATCGACACCTCCGGAAACGGCTCGCGCACCTACACGTTCCGCGCCAACCCGCTCGGCGTCCACGATGAATCCTCGAGCGAGAACGCCCGGTACGCACCCTCGTGGCTCTCCATCGCTCACGTATCGCGCACGGGAAACTACGACGTGCTGATGGTCATTCCGTTGGCAACGATACGCTCTCAAGCCGCACCGGAGCAGCGATGGCGCTTGAATTTCGAACGCTTCATCGCGGCGCGCAACGCCGCCTATACGTGGGCCTACGCACCCGCGATGCAGAGCACGACCGAGGTGCAGTTCTGGCCGTGGGTGACGCACATTCGCCTCAGCCCGAATGCGACGCGCCCGAAGCCGCAACTCGACGCATACGTGCTTGGGAGCGCGGGTTCGCAGCGGAACGTTTTCCAGAACGGGATCGGTCGCTTCGAAACGACGTCGCCGCGCCAGGCGGGAATCGACGTAACCTATCCGTTCACCAATACGCTGGCATTCGTCGGCACGCTCGCGCCGGATTTTTCAAACGTCGAAGAAGATCAGACGACGATCCAGCTCCAAGAGTTTCAGAAGTCGTACCAAGAGTATCGCCCGTTCTTCGCACAGGGAGCGCAATATATCGACACCGTCCCTCAAATTGGGGTCTTCGGTAGCAACAGTATGTTCTATACGCCCTCGATCGGCATTTTCAATCGTGGCATGAAGATCGAGGGAACCGCCGGCCGGAACGACATCGGCCTGCTCAACGTCGTCGGGCCCGGAATCGACGATAGCGCCGCAGGCTATACGTACTCGACGCCGAGCGGCTCGCTCGCGCTCAGTGCCGAGAGCGTCATCGCCAACCATGTCGGCGTGCACGATGTGACGACCGGATTCGGCTTATCGCGCACCAATCGCTCTTCGGGCGAATCAACGGCATTGGAGTTTGCCGCCGAACGCGATACCTCGACCGGCAGCGCGCACGATTTTAATCTCGAAGAGGGAATTCGCAACCAGCATTTTACCGCGCTAGCACTCTATCGCGATACGAGCCCGGGGTACGCTCCGCTCGACGGGTATACGGCGACGAACGACGCTCGCGGGCTCGGCGCTCTTCTCGGATATAAAGGGAGCGGGTCGCGCGAGAGTGCGATCCAATCGTACAGCGGGAGTATCGGTCTCGACCGATATCTCGCCTACGACGGTAGCCTGCGCGAGGCCGATATCAACGGATTCTTCACGGTGCAATTCAAAAATTTGATCTCCGTGCAAGGCTTTGCCGGTCCGAGCGAATTACAGGTCGCACCGGGGACGATCGATTGGTTCAATCGACGGAATATCGAAGTCGGCTACGGCCAAGGGACCCCGAACCCCGCCGATATCGCGTATTCGTGGGGGCCCTTCGGCGGATTCTACGTCCAGCAATGGCAGTCGTCGTACGCACGCGTCTTTGGGGCGTACGGCTTTTCATTCGAATATGATGGCAACGAAGAACGTCCGGGGCGCGGCTTGCCGATCGACAATAGCCAATGGTTACGACGTGCGGTCCTCTCTCGCTCGTTCGGCAGAGACGCGACCATCGGTCTCGCGCTCCGTACCGTGAACGGCACCGGCGGCTTTGCCGAACCCGGAACGAACCTCTCGATGCTCTACGAAGCGCGATTGAAGAACCAAGATCTCCTCTACGTCGAGTACGGAACCTCGGCCGCACCGCAGACCCTCCACCGCTTCATCGTGAAATATGTCTTCCACGCCGGTGGAAGCAGCGGAACCTAATCGTCGAGCGCCGGTAGGAGCGCCGTCGCCTCGATTTCTACTCGCGCGCCTTCTTCGAGCAGTCCCGCAACGACGATCAACGTCATCGCCGGATAATGACTGCCGAAAATCTCCCGATAGGCGGCGCCGAGCGCCTTCGCGTTCGCGCGGTACTCCGCGGCATCGAGCACGTACCAGGTCATCCGCACGAGATGTTCGGGATCTCCGCCGGCGGTACGCAGTACGTCGGCAACGTTGCGCAGTGCTTGGGCGGCCTGCGCGAGGAAATCCGCGGAGACGAGATGCTGCCGTGCGTCCCAGCCGACCTGTCCGGCGATTGCGAGGACGCGTCCCGACGCGATCATCCCGTTTGCATAGCCGCTCGGCGGCGCCCATCCGACGGGTTCGATCCGCGCGCTCATGCAATCTCACTCTGCGGCGACCGAACGCGTAGGAGCGCGGCGGCGACGAGCGCGACCCCGAGATTGATCGCCACCGCGTAGATCGCGATAAATCCGACCAGCGTCCACGAGCCGACGTGCAGCGCGATGTTCGGCGAGAAGCCGTCGACGAGCGCGAAGGAGGTTGCCGCGATCATGCCGGCGAGCCAGCCCGCGAGCAACGCCCGCGCGGGCAGCGAGCGTTCGCCGAGGCCGAAGAATATTGCGGGCGCGGTTTGAAGCACCCACGCTCCGCCGAGCAGTTGAAAGTAGATGGCGAATTTTACGTTCATGAAGAGCACCAGAATCAAGGAAAGCGCGCAAAACGCGAGCGTCAACCATTTCGTGCTCCCCGCGTCGCGGCTCGGTGCGCGCCCCGTGAGCGGCGACACGACGTTGCGGAGGAAGAGATTGGCCGCGCCGAGCGCCATAATCGAGGCTGGAACGAGCGCGCCGATCACGATCGTGGCATCGGCGAGCCCGGCAAACCAGGGTGGAAAGAATCGTGCGAAGAGGATCGGCACGATTTCGTTCGGAGGCGCGTGGATGCCGGCGGCGAGGGCGGCGAAACCGAGCAGTGCGATGATGCCGAGCAAGATCGAGTAGAGTGGCAGGAGCGCGGCGTTGCGCCTCACGACATCGGCGCTGCGAGCGGAGAGCAACGACGTAATGGCGTGCGGGTAGAGGAAGAGGGAGAACGCCGAACCGAGCGCGAGGGTCGCGTAGGCAAATTGCATTTGCGGTGCGACGAGCAGCGGGAACGGGTGCAGCGGGCTCGCCAGCGCGCGATCGGCAGCGGTGAAGATGGCGCGCCATCCGCCGAGTGCGTGCGGAATAACGACGATGGCGGCGGCGATCGTGAGATAGATCAGGATGTCTTTAAAGACCGCGATCGTTGCCGGTGCGCGCAGCCCGCCGATGTAGGTGTACGCCGCGAGTAACGTAAAGGCGACGGCGAGCGGCATCGCACCGCCGCCGATGGCGAAGATACCACCGAGTTGCGCGAGCACGGCTTTCATGCCGACGATCTGCAGCGCGATATAGGGCAGGGCGGCGAGGACGCCGGTCGCGGCGATTGCGAGTTCGAGCGAACGGCTCCGATAGCGGCCGCGGACGAAATCGCCGGCGGTCATGTATCCGCGTTCGTGGGCGATGCTCCAAAAGCGCGCGAGGAGTAGAAAAACGATGGGATAGGCGATCGTCGCATAGGGGACGGCAAAAAAGCCGAGGGCGCCGACACCGTAAACGAGCGCCGGCAGCGCGATGAAGGTGTAGGCGGTATAGAGATCGCCGCCGAGGAGAAACCAGGAGAGGATGGTGCCGAAGCGGCGCCCGCCGAGCGCCCATTCATCGAGGACGCGTAGGTCGCCGCCGTTGCGGCGCGCGGCGGTGAATCCGAGTGCGCTGGCGACGAGCACGAGCGCGACGAAGATCGCGGCAGTGAGGCTCATCGAGCGCGCTCGCGCGTTGCGAGATAGACGATGCCGAGAAGCGCTGCGGTGAGCACCACCCACGCGAGTTGGTACCAATAGAAAAACGGAATGCCGTTCCAGCGCGGATCGATCCGATTGTAGAGCGGAACGTCCAGCAAGGCGATGAACGGTAACGCGAGGAGCCAATACCATGCGCGGCGAGCCATCACGGCGGCGCCTTCGCGCTAATGCTCGATATCTCCGGCTCGCTGCGCCCAGACCTCCGAGACGGAGAGATGCCCGAGCAGGGTAGCGACGGCGAGCCCAACGAGCGAGATCGCCGCTCCGAGCAGTTGGTGGGGTTGGAAGTGTGCGTGCAGCATCGGGATCGAGAGCGCGCCCGAAACGATGGGCACGAGAAAGCTAAAGAGTGCGACGCGTGCCGCGCCGATCCGCGCGATGCCCGTACTCCAGACGGGGTAGGTGAGGACGATGGGAAAGACGACCGCGAATGCAAAGACCTCCCAGACCACCGGCGGCCAGAGCGTGGGAGGATCGGCGACGAGCGCGGGAATGCCCGCCGGGAGAATCATCGCGGTGCCGATGAGCAACGTCGCTGCGAGAAGCGCGACGGGGTGATAGCGCGGCGCCAAGCGCGCGCTGATGACGTTGAATCCGGCGAAGGTCATCGCCGCGAGCAGCGTGAGTGCATCGCCGATGCGGAAGGTTGCGTGCCCCGCGAAAGCGCCTTCGAAGATGGCGATGCCGAGCAGGGCGATTCCCGCACCGATCCACCGCGTGCTGCGAACGCGCTCCCACCCGAGGGCGACGAGGTAGATCATCGTGAAAATCGGCGTGCTGCTGCCGAGCAACGACGACGCAAATGCCGTCGTGTGGGCGAGCCCGATGACCCAAAAATATTGATAGATGCCGAATCCGCACGCCCCGCTTGCGAGCAAGAGCAGCCAATCGCGACGCTCGAAGCTCAAGCGGGCTCCGGAGATGCGAACCCAAAGCAACGCCAACGGCGCCATCGTTGAAAAACGCAGCGCCGTAAATGCGAGTGCGTCGACGTGCGAGACGGCGATTTTGACGAGCACGGTGTTCAAACCCCAAACGAACACGACGTACAGCAGGCCGAGATAGATCGGCAGGCGCTTTTCCACGGTAGCGCGCATCATTCGTCACCATGCACCAGGTATCCGGCGAGAGTATCGAGCGCGATGGCACCGGCCTTTGGCTCGAACGTATGGGAGATGGAGAGCGGCATCTGCTCTTCGCGCACGGTTGGATCAGTTCGCGCCGCATGTGGGACGCCTCGATCGCGAGACTCGATTTGCGGCGGTACACGATCCACCGTTTCGACGCTCGCGGATGCGGCCGGAGCGATCGACCGGCCGAGGGGCATTCGCTCGAAGGCTACGCCGCCGATTACGAAGCGATTCTGGCGCATATCGGCGTCCCGGTAACGCTGGTCGCGCATTCGATGGGTGGACGCGTCGGCCAATATCTTGCAGCTCGCGGTCATCCGCTCGTCGAACGGATGCTGCTCGTCGCGCCGGGCTCCGCGCGAGGATCGCGCGGCAACCAACGCCACCGCGACCTCGCACTCGAGGCCTTCGGCTCTCGCAAGCGGATCGCCCGTTTCGTTGCGGGAGCGATGCGGCGCTCCATCGATGACGCGATGCGCGACGCGCTGATCGACGACGCCCTCATCGCCTCGCGCGAACACTGGTTCGGCTGGTACGACGCCGGGCGCGCCCTCGATTTTCGCGACGAACTCGGCGGCGTCGCCATTCCGACGCTCGTCCTCGCCGGTGCGAGCGATCCGCTCGCGAGTCTTCCGCGGTTGCGAACCGACGTTGCGGATCGAATCGGCGGAAGCATTTTCGTCGTCTTGCGCGATTGCGGGCATAACATTCCCATCGAGGCCCCAGCAGAACTCGCCGGCGCGATCGATCGCTTCGTGCCGTAACGGCGTTTATTGCGGCCAAGGCGGAGCGCTCGCCGGCGCCGCGGTCGACATCCTCCAGATATTTCCAGGCATGCTCGCCCCGCTCGCGGCGTTTTCGTAGCGCACGTCGACGAGCGTCCCGGCCACCGTCGAACTCGGTGCGATTCCCGAGCTCTCCACATCGCCTTCGTAGCTTGCGTAGGGCGGCCGTGTGAAGGTACGTAGGAGCGCGTTGCGATTCGCAACGACGATGGTGCGCCCGATGGCGTCGGTGACGACGCTTCGCAAGGAGATCGCGACGCGCGCCTCATTGACGCCGGCGTTGCTTTGGAGGATTGCGCCGGTGCCGTTCGCTTGCAGAACGATCGTCGTCGTGGCGCGCAGCGCGCAGGGGTTCGTGCCGATCGCCGTGCAGCTGAGGATCGGCGCGATCGTTGCCAGCGGATCGCCCCCCAATGCGAGTCGCGATGCGACGATGTGCTGCACGGCGACCGGTGCCGCACCGAGTGCGTCGCGCGCGCTGCCGCGCGCGGCGTGAAGCGATGCCGTACGCGCGAGCGAGAGCGCGAGTGCGGCGAAGCTTTGGGCTATCGCCGCGACGATCGCAGCGAAGAGCAGCGCGCGAAGGATCGTCACGGCGCGCCGAAAGGTGCCGCGACCGGCGTCGCCGCCGTGATGCTGCTGCCCGGAATCGGCATCCGCCGTTCGACGACGAGCGTTGCCTCGCGCACGAGCGTCGCGGAGCCGAAAGGGCTGCTCGCGCGTACGCGTATCGCGACGGTTCCGCCCGGAAGCGGCGAGAGTGAGAGCGAGACCTGCGCGGGAATCGGCGAGCCGGCCGGCATCGGCAGCGTCGTCGCGATCTCGGCGGGTTGGAGCGAGGAGCCCTCGTATTTCAGGGCGTCGGCGGCGATGCGAAGCTCTTCGTGCGTGGCGGCGGCGAGGACCTCGGCCGTGACCTCGCTCTGAAAGACGGCGCCCTCGCGGACGAACCCGGTGCCGAGGGCAGCGAAGAGCATTGCGATCAGGCCCGCGGCGATCGTCGTCTCCAGCGCGGTAAAGCCTCGCGCGCGTATCCTCATGTCGGCAGAGGTTCCCGCGGCGCGGCGCGATGCGACGGATCCCCGTCCGCTCGTTGCAAGGCAAGCAGGCGTGCGCTATAGTACTCGTGAGCTATGAAGCGACTACTCGCGCTCTCGATCGTGCTCCCCGTCCTCGCTGCGGGGCTCGTTGCGATCGCACTCGCCGCCGGCGCGTGGTCCCCGAGAAGCAATCCGTGCGCGTTGGTGACTCGGGCGGACGCAAGGCGAGCCCTTGGGGTGCAGCCGCGCGCAGGGGTCGCCGCGCCCGCAAGCGACTACGCACCGCCGAATGCGCCGAAGACCACCTGTGCGTATTTCGGCGCTCCCAAGGGATACGTGCGCGTCACCTACGTGGGCGACGCGAGCAGTTACGAAGCCTTTCGCAAGCAGCTAGCCGGCGACGTCGTCGACCTTCACGGGATCGGCGACGCCGCTCTCTGGGTAAAGAGTGACGCGGAGATCATCCACGTCCTCAAGCGCGGGTTTGCATTTACCGTTCTGCTGCACTATCAAAGCGATAACGCCGCCCTCAACGATCCGAAGGCGCCGTTGCCGCAATTGATCCAACTCGCCAAGATTGCCGCATCTCGGATATGAGGTGCGTACGGGAGGAGCTATCGTGAATCGCATCGTTCTTGCCGCCGTTCTTGCCCTCGCCTGTTCCTCGTTCGTGCTTGCCGCTCCAAGCGTTCCCACGCGCGGCGCGGTCAAAGGCGATGTGGTTCGCATGAATCAATTCTTTCACATCGAGGACGATAATCTGCGCGTCGCGTCGATTCGGTGGATATCCTCCGGCGATCCGCTCGCGACGACGATTTCGAACCTCCCGCAAATGTCCTCGCCGACCGCCCCGAACGGCTATCTCCTGTTTACCGTACCGCAAAAAAATACGTCGAAGAATCCACAACCGGCCCAGTATCTGAAGATCACGGTCTTTTATAAAGACGGAACGCAAGCCGACGACGGCGATGGCGTGCCGTGGTCGACGGCGTACAAACAATTACTCTATAACACGACGTACTATCCCGGCGAAGGCGTAACCACATATTTCATCATCGCGAACGTGCCGCAGCCGACGCAGCAAAATCCGATTACCAAGCTCATTTTGAGCGACCCGGGGATGCAGAACGCTCCGGGATATCCGAAGCTCTACCGTTTGCTCGATCCGATCGTAAAGCCGTAACGATCCATCACGGGCGCTCCGAGCGGCGATTTCCCCAGGTTTGCAACGGCCGCTCGAACCAGTAGGTGAGTGCGGCGGCGACGGCGATGGAGAGCGCGAAGGCGAGCAGCGTAAATGCCGATTGCCACTGCGGATCGTACTGCGGCGTTCCGATGTAGGGCGGAAGGCGATGGATGAGGAGTTCCCGCGCGATCATCTGATGGTAGAGATAGAGCGCGTAGGAAATCGCACCGAAGAACACGAGCGGGCGATTGGCGAGGAGGCGTTGGAGCGGGCGAGGCGCGAGCAACGCACCCCACGCGACGAGCGCGAAGGTGAGGGCCAAGAGATCGCGATGGCTCGCCGCCCAAACGGCCGCCCACTGATCGGCGAGGCGAAAGGCGTAGAGCGACTGTAGGAGCGCGATGCAGCCGATCGTCCCGACGACGAAGGCGCTCGACCCGACGAGGTATCGACGCGTATCGCTCCAACGTGCGTGCACTTCGACAAAGAGCGAGGCCGCGAGCATTCCGAAGGCAAAGCAGCTGAGGAATGCCGGAAGATCTTGATCGAGATAGACGATCCCGCTATGCGAGCAGCATGCGACCGCGTGCATGCGCCAGAGGAGTGAGAGCGCGATCAGCACTGCCGTGGTCGCGAAACGCGCGCGACGGAAACACCACCACAGCAGCGGAAAGAGCGCGTAGAACTCGACCTCGACGGCGAGCGTCCAGAGCACGCCGTTAATCGCGCCGGCGCTCTGCGGAAACCAGGTGTGGATGAAGAGCAGATGCGTGAGGAGATCGGGAACGGCTCCGGCGCCGCCTTGCCGTGCCGCGTACCCGATCGCGTAGGCGACGGCGATGGAGAGCAGATACGACGGGACGATCTTCCAAAATCTGCGGAGATAAAAATGCCGCCACGAAGGCGGCGGCGTTCCCGCAAATGCGGCGCGTGCAAAGGGCAGCGTGATGACGGTACCGCTCAGAAAGAAGAAGAGCGCAACCCCGACGAAGCCCGTCTCGGGAAGAAACTCGAGTTGCGAGAGTGGTGCGGGGAGCCACGAGATCTCCCAGACGTGGTACCAGAGAACGAGCAAGATCGCGACGCCGCGAAGGCCGTCGAGGACGTCGAGCCGTGGGGCGTGCGTCGCGGACGCGTTCAAATGTATGTATTACCCTATTGACACAAATGTGCAGTTTGTATTAGTGTAGCAATACAATAGAAAACCAAATACACCTTTAGGAGCTCGCGATGCCGTCGCTGCTTGTTATGGAACGAATTATCGTCTCCGCCGTTGCGGTCTTTGCTGGGATCGTCTATCTATTGGCCGCCCTGCGCGTGAAGCGAGACGGCAAGGGATCGGCCTCGGCGCGAGCGGCCACTGCGGCCTTTGCGTTGCTGGTTGCAGGGCTCGTCGCGCTACGCGATCTCGATCCCGTCGTAGGGTATAGCCTCACCGCGCTCTCGTTGGTCGCCGTTGCGATCGCCGATTTGGTTCGCGACGAGCGGGCACGCGTGCGGCGCATCGCCGCGCTCGCTCCCCGACCGGTAGCGGAGGTCGTACCCACGCTGTGGATCGTCGCTGTGCTCGTTTCATTGTTTGCGCTCGTCCCGTACCTACGGCTCGCAAACGAACGTATTCCTGCGTCGATCGCGGGCGCCTGCGTGCTCGCGATGGCTGCCATCGCGTGGCGCATCGCGAGTGCCCCGACGCAACTCACCAGTGCGAATCCTGCGACGGAGCGTATCTGCGAGCAGGCCTCGCGCATTCGAAAGAGCGGCATGGCGTGCGTGTTGGCATGCGGCATCGTGTTCGTGTTCGTCAATTTCGTGAACGGATCGCTCCCGGCGATTGAAGGAGTTGAACGATTTTGGGGGCTCGCAATGTTTATTCTTTGGGCCGGGATCTGGGTTTGGACCAGCGTGTACGTAAAACGCCACTTCCACGCGGCTGCTCGATCGTCATCGTGATGGGCGACATTTTCCTCGCGGTCGATCCCGACCTCGAACTCCCGCCGTTCCAGCAGATCGTGGAGCAACTCCGCGCATTTATCGAACGCGGCGAGCTTCGTCCGGGCGACGTGCTGCCGACGGTTCGGCAGCTCGCGGGCGACCTCGGCGTCGCCCCGAACACCGTCGCGCGCGCGTACGCCGAGTTGCAAGAACGTGGGTGGCTATCGAGCGAAGGCCGCCGCGGAACGCACGTCGCCCGGCAGACGCCCGCTACCGACAAGCGCGCTCGCGCGACGGCGTTGCGTGAGGCGATCGCGCAATTTCTCACCACCCTCACGCATCGCGGGTACTCGGCAAAGGAGATCGCGGTGCAAATAGAGAGCGAACTTCGAACGCTCGCCAAATAAGGAAAGTATTGTGAAACGTACGATCTCCACGATTCTCGCACCGGTCATCCTGCTCGCTCTGGTACCGCATTCGGCGAGCGCGGCGCACGGCGACGGCGTCGTTCCCAACCCGGCGCTCGGCGCCGTCGCCGCGAAGGCGTTCGCTCGTGCGTTTACGCCGGGGCTCGCCGTCGCCGTCGTGCACGATGGGAAACTCGTGTACGCCGAGGGATTCGGCTATGCCGGCCCCGCGCGTACCGAGCGCGTCACTCCGCAGACACCGTTTGCCATCGGATCGATTACCAAGCAAATGACGGCGTTGCTCGCACTCCGACTCGTGCAACAACATCGACTCGCCCTCGACGTGCCGATCGCTCGCTGGTTGCCGATGCTACCGAACGCTCGCGCGATAACCGTGCGCGAATTACTCAATCAAACGAGCGGCTTACACAACTATCCCAATTTTGCGGAACACCGATGGCCGACGCAGGGGCGCATTCGCCTCGCACGGATCTTGGCGATTCTCGCGAAGGATCGCTCCGATTTCGTACCCGGCACGCGATGGGAGTACTCGAACGCGAATTACACCGCGCTTGCCGCGATCGAATCGACGGTGACCGGCGTATCGTACGGCACGCTTCTTCGGCGGGAGATCTTTTCGCGATTACGCATGAAGCGAAGCGGCTATGGCGTTTCGGCGCAAGCGCTCCCGGGCATCGCCGTTCCCTTTCTCGCGGCGAAGAACGGCTTCCAGCCCGTGCCCGCGACGCAGCGCCTCTCGCTCGATCTCTACTCGGGCGCGGGCGGCGTCGTCGCGAGCGCCGACGGTCTCGCTCGTTGGGATATGGCGCTGCTCGGAGGGCATCTCCTCACGCCGGCGATGGAGCGGCTGTGGTGGAGCCCCGGTCGCCTCGCCGACGGCGCGGCGACGCAGTACGGCATGGGCTGGGTCGTCAGCCGCCTCGACGGGCAACGCGAGCTCTGGCATAACGGCTTCGCGCCGGGGGCCGGCGGCTTCTGTTGGAATGCCCTCTTCCCCGATGAGGGCTTGGGGATCGTCGTCCTCACCAACGCCGGGAGCTTCGCGGCGGCGGGCGACGCGCCGTTGCGCCGACTCGTCGCGGCGATCGCCCGCGCGGCGCTCCCCTCAGCCTTCGCGGAGCGCCCGGCGGCCGGGGAGAACCCCGCCGTGACGCGCCTCGTCGAAGCGCTCTGGGCGGCGTACGGCGCGGGGAAGCCTCCGCTGGCGGAGATGGCCCCCGGCTTTGCGGCGCTCTTCACGCCGAGTTTCACGGCCTCGCTGGCGGAAGGGGTCGCCCCCCTCGGAACCCCGAAACGGTGGGTCTTTCTCGGGGCCTCCGCACTCGGCGGAGGGGCGACGCTCTACCGGTATCGCCTCGAGCTCGCAAACGGCACCACCCCGACCTTTGTCGTCGCGATCGATTCCGCTGGCAAAATCGCGGGTTCCAGGCTCCTGCCCTGACGGAGAGTCGCGAGCGGGCGCCATTAGGGTTTGACGCCCCTCACCTGCGCCTGCTATACTCCCCTGGCTCTGGCCCACCGACGGGTGTGGCCGACTTTGTGTGTGAAGCAAAACGCGTTGTTAAGGAGTCCGAGTGCCCACCATTAACCAGCTGGTCCGTAAGGGCCGCGAGCAGACGGAAAAAAAGGTCAAAACCCGCGCGTTCCGCGTCATTTTGACCGGCCCGAAACCGGGACACCCCGATCTGCCCACGCGTACCTTCGAGGTTGTCGGTAATCCGCAACGTCGCGGGGTCTGCACGCAAGTGAAGACCGTCACGCCGAAGAAGCCGAACTCGGCGCTTCGTAAAGTCGCTCGCGTCCGTCTCACCAACGGCGAAGAGGTGACGGCGTACATTCCCGGCATCGGCCATAACCTTCAGGAGCACTCGGTCGTCCTCGTCCGCGGCGGCCGCGTCAAGGATCTTCCCGGCGTTCGTTATCACATCGTTCGCGGCACGCTCGATACGTCGGGCACCGCAAACCGCAAGCAAGGCCGTTCGAAGTACGGCGCCAAGCGCGACAAGAAAAAGTAAGAGAGATAAAAAGAGCGATTTATGCCACGTAAAGGTCCCGCACCAAAACGCCAGATTCTTCCGGATCCGCGATTCAATTCGAAGATTCTCGCTCGCTTCATCAACAAGTTGATGTTGAGCGGCAAGAAATCGACCGCGGAGCGGATCATCTATTCCGCCCTCGATATCGTCGGTGAGAAATCCGGACGCGATCCGATGGATGTTTTCTCGCAGGCGCTCTCCAACGCGATGCCGCTGGTCGAAGTTCGTCCGCGCCGCGTCGGTGGTGCGACCTATCAGGTGCCGATGGAAGTGCGCCCCGATCGCCGTCAAGCGATGGGCATGCGCTGGCTGATCGGTTTTGCCCG
>JAJXXM010000176.1 GCA_021781095.1 bacterium | reverse complement strand
TTTCTGGGCGTTCGCGCCGCTCGCGGCGATCGCGCTGCGTTCGCGCTTTGCCTGGTTGCTGCTGCCGGGCTTCATCGAAGCGCTCGCTTCGCATCAGGCGATAACGCTCTCGCTGGGAACCGAATACGTCGCGCCGTGGCTCGGCTTCATGCTCGCAGCATTCGCCGATGGCGCGGCAACGTTGCCGCTCGCACGCTCGTCGGCGGCGCGCGCGTGGCTCGCCGCCGCTGCGGCGTTCTGCGTGTTGACGCTCGCCTATAACGATCCGATGGCGCGCTGGTATTATCTGTATCGCCTGCCGAACGCACACGATGCGCTCCTCGAATCGACGCTGCGCGCGCTCCCTCGCGGCAGCAGCATCGGCGCCGAGGATAAGATCTTCGCGCATCTCGCGTACCGGCGCCGCGCTTCCTTGGGGCCGAATGGGCAGCGCTACTTCATCTACGATCGCACGCAGAGCGCGGCGCAGTGGCGCAACGTCGACCGGCCGAAGGTGCGCGCCCTCCTGCAAGCGGGGCACTATCGCGTGCTCTCCGAGCGTGACGGAATCGTGGTGCTGGAGCGCCGATCCGGCGCGCTATGAGTTTCGCCGCCGACGGCGAACCCCAGGGCGCAATGCCCCGCCGCCTTTTCACCATCGCGCTCTTCCTGTTGCTCCTCGTCGCCGCCCGCGCGGGGGCGAGCGCTACGAGCATGGCGATCGACCCGCTCATCCACCTCAGCGCCGACCACGTGAGCTTTTCATTCGACCGGTACACCATCGACGCGCGCGGCCACGTGGTGGTGCGTACGAGCAACGGCCTGGTGATCCACGGGCAGACCTTCTCGATGGATCTCAAACTCGACCGATATTTGGTCGCCGGGCACGTCACGCTGCAAGCGGGCGGCCACACGCAACACGGCGCGGCGGTCTCGGCGTATCTGCAGTACGATCGGCTCTATGTCGTCCCGATTACCGGGGAACCCGATCGGTGGACCTTTATCGATAACGATCTCACGAAGCCCTATAAAGGGCTCATCATGCCGGGCGATGTGTTTTATTTCGCCGATTTCGGCCCGAAGCGACCCTTTCTCACCGCTCGCTCGGCGGTGATCCGGCCGCTCCACTACGTGCGCTTCAACCACGTGACGCTGCCGGTCTTCGGGGCTCCGCTGCCGCTGCCGACGTACTATCTCAATTTCTCCGCCGATCCAAACCTCGTGCAGAACTCGCTGAGCGGCGCAACCTACGATCTCACCTATAATTTTGCCGGAAACGAACATGCGATCTCGGCGCTCCACCTGCGCTACGATTCGTTGAATAAGGGCTACATGTCGTTCGAGCAGCATTTGAGCGGCCGCAACGGCTACGCCGTGGTCTCGCTGAATCCGGCGACGCGACCGCAAAAATATTGGAATACGGTTCTCGATTACCAGCCGAATCAACGCTTGAGTATCCGCACCTTCACCCAGCTCTATACCGACCAAAGCTGGCTCCATACCCCGAGCGCGGCGGCGCAATGGTCGGTCGCGACGCTCACGTACGCTTTTCCGAAATCGTTCGTGCAGCTGACCGGATTTCAAACCAACTATCGGCTCGTCGATAGCCCGGCCGAATCGAAAAACCACCCGACCTATCTCCAGTTCACCGCGACCACCTTTCCGCATCAAATCGGCAAACTGCCGCTCTACGAATCGATGAACTGGGGGTTCGGCTTCAATCACGATTCCTACGGTGCGTACGGCATCGGAGGGCTGCAAAATTTCGGCGGCTACGAATACACGACGATCTGGAACCACACGTTGGGATTCACGCTCTACACGCCCTCGTTGCGCCTCACGCACCACGTACCCGCGGCGAAGATGTACTATTTCAATGCGTCGTTCACGCACTCGCGTCAGTATTTCTCGGTTCCGCATTTCACCGACGCTCAAACCACCTCAGCATCGATCAGCCGGCAATTTTCTACCTCGCTCGGCGCCTATCTGAACTACCAGGTCGAAAACGTCGGCGACATTTACAAAGTTGGCGGCTACAGCGCCTACACCCCGGTGATCAACGGCGTCTCCTATCCGAGCTTTGCAGCGTTTCGCGGCATCGCCACCTTCCGCACGCTCGCGCTCGGAATCAACGGTTCGCCCGACCCAGCCTTCAACTGGACGATTCTCGCGCGGGTGCATCGCGATTTCCCGAAACCCGAGATCGGGCTCTTTACGTTCACGCCCTATAACGTGTTGGGGAACGTGGCCCCGCCCGCGCAATTAGGGGAGCCGCCCTACGATATCACCGCCGATGTGCGGTTCCGCGTCGCCCGCCACCTCAACCTGGAAATTCAGCGCTCGTACTTCTTCCACTATGGTACGATTAATTGGAGCCCGACCTTCTTCGTGCAGTTCACACCATGAAACGCATCCTTCCGCTTCTCGCCCTCTCGGCGCTGCTGCTCGCGGCGGTCGCCCCGCCTTCGGGTTTGCAGATGACCGGGCAGGTGCTCGATTTCGAGCGCGGCTATATCTTCCTCACCACCGGGGACGCCTTCCGGCTCGCCGACCGGGTGCGCATTCTCGATGCCAAGACCTTGAAGCCGACGGCCCGCACCCCCGAACCGCGCGATTTTGCGCGCATCTACTTCGACGATTTTGGGAAAGTGAACGCGATCGAACTCTCGGGTGCGCCGTTGCCCATCGAAGCGCCGCCCGCGGGCATCGAAAAGTTCGTCGTCGCGCTATCGACGCCGTACTCGTTGCCGACCCCGACGCCGAACCCGAATGCAAAACCCGACCGCTTCCATCCGCATTTCACACCCGGGAAAATCGTCGCGGTCACCTTCACGGTTCAGGTGCCGCCGAACACGCCGATGAACGCGCAGGTCTATATTACGACCGACGCAAGTAACTGGAACCCGCAAGCGATTCTCATGCACCGCATCGACGCGCTGCACTTCCGCGTGACGCGTAAACTCGCATCGGGAACCGATTTCCGCTATCTCTACACGCGCGGATCGTTACAAACGGTCGAGCGCGCGGAGAACGGCATGGCGCGCAAACCGCGCAAGCTACTCATCAGCGATGCCGATGCGCGCGCCGTCGGCGACATCGTCTATCGCTGGGCCGACGATTCCAGCAACGGCATCACCGCGCAGCCGAACGCAATCCCCACGCAATTCAACCCCGCGCCGTTCCTGAATCTCCCCCCCGGAGTCCCGACCCCGCACCCGTAGGCGCGCGTGCGCGGCTCTTGTCACGCCGAGTAGCGATGTGTCACGCCGAGTAGCCCCGAAGGGGCGTATCGAGGCGCCGAGTAGCGATGTGTCACGCCGAGTAGATTGCGAAGCAATCGTATCGAGGCGCCGAGTAGATTGTCGTTGTCACGCCGAGTAGATTGCGCAGCAAGAGAAATGTCACGCCGAGTAGATTGCGAAGCAATCGTATCGAGGCGCCGCGTAGAGATGTGTCACGCCGAGTAGATTGTGAAGCAATCGTATCGAGGCGCCGCGTAGAGATGTGTCACGCCGAGTAGATTGCGAAGCAATCGTATCGAGGCGCGCGCGCACGGGGAGCGGCCCTCGATACGCCGCGTTCCGCGGCTACTCGGGCTGACAAAGCGCTAACAGCGGCTACTCGGGCTGATGGATGTGTCACGCCGAGTAGATTGCGAAGCAAGAGAAATGTCACGCCGAGTAGCCCCGAAGGGGCGTATCGAGGCGCGCGAGCACGGGGAGCGGCCCTCGATACGCCGCGTTCCGCGGCTACTCGGGCTGACAAAGCACTAAGTGCGCGCTACTCGGGCTGACAAGGCGGGCGGCTACTCGGGCTGACAAAGCGCTAACAGCGCGCTACTCGGGCTGACAAAGCGCTAACGGCGCGTTACTCCAGCGCGCCGCTGAGCGTTGTGGTCGTGGCTGCGCCCTGCGTGTTCCGCGCGATCACGAGTATCGAGATCGGCCCGCGCACGAAGAACGGATAGTTTGGAACCGTGTAGCTGAGCGTGAAGCGCCCCGGGCCAACCTTGTCCATCGAGATGCTGTAGCCGTCGATTCGCACTTCGATGCTGGCGACGTTGAGCGTTGCGCGTGCGCTTCCATAGACGCGATCTCCCGGATGAAATTGCGTCTCGCTGAGCGAGTACGAAAGAATGCGGGGAGCCGGCGTCGCCTTGGGCGTGGGCTTCGCAACGCGTACCGGCTTCGCGGTGACCGTTGGCTTCGCCGTGGCCGCGGGCGTCGCGCGGGGGAGCGCCGGAGCGAGCGAGGGCAGCGAG
>JAJXXM010000106.1 GCA_021781095.1 bacterium | reverse complement strand
CAGCCACTAATGACGACGTGCGCTTGCAGCAGCGTGCGTTCGCCGATGGTGACGTTCTTGCCGACAACGCAGTAGGGGCCGATCTCCGCGCTCCGGCCGACGCGCGCTTCGGGATGAACGATCGCGGTTGGATGAATCATCGCTCGTTACGCCGTGAGCACCGATGCTTCGGCACCGTAGACGCGCGGATCGGGAGCGATGGAGAACATCAACTCCGCCGAGCAGACGTATTCGCCGTCGACGCTCGCTTCGGCCTCGACCCAGCCGATGTTGCGGCGGTGGCGGGTGAGCCGAACTTCCATCATCAGCCGGTCTCCGGGAATGACCGGACGACGAAATTTCGCATGGTCGATCCCCGCGAGATATGGGGTCTTGCGCGCGAATTCGCCGGGCTCCATCACCACGCACCCACCGAGTTGCGCCATCGCTTCGAGCATGTAGACGCCGGGCAGGAGCGGGTTGCTCGGAAAGTGTCCGGTAAAGACCGGCTCGTTATAGGTGACGTTCTTATAGCCGCGAGCGCGCACCATCGGTTCGAGTTCGAGGATTCGATCGATTAAAAGCAGCGGAAAGCGGTGCGGCAGAATCTCGAGGATCTGCCGAATATCCATCTCGTTTTTCACGATGAGGAGACCTCCGAAAGCGGCTTGGAGAGCAAGCGTTCGCGCAGGCGCGACGACATGCGAGCATGCAAGGCGTGCCCGCTCTTCACGGCGACGATCTCGCACTGCGGCCGCGCGCCGACCAACGCGAGATCGCCGAGGAGATCGAGCATTTTATGGCGGACGACTTCGTTCGACCAGCGCAACGTTTGTAACGGGCCGTCTGGGCCGAAGACGACCGCGTTCTCGAGCGATCCGCCCTGAGCGAGCCCGCGCGCGCGTAGCGCCTCGACTTCGTGAAGATACCCGAAGGTGCGCGCGCCGGCGACTTCGCGCGCGTAGGTCGCTTCGTCGATCGTCAGCGCGAGATACTCCGACCCGACGGGATGCGGAAAATCGACGATGCAGCGCACCGAAAAGCGATCTGCGGGAAGCGCGACGATGAGCCGGTCGCCGTCGCGTTCGACGATCGGAGCGTCGAGCGCGAGCGTCGCGCGTTCGACGCCGAGTTCGCGCGTGCCGACGCGTTCGATCTGTCCGACGAACCACTGCGCGCTTCCATCGACCACCGGCACCTCGGGCCCCGATATCGCGATGCGCGCGTTGTCGACCTGCATGCCGAAGAGTGCGGAGAGCAGATGCTCGACGGTGGAAACGGTCGTGCCGCCCACGCCGAGTACCGTCGCGCGCGACGTTTCGACGACGTTCTCCGCGAGGGCGGGGATTTCGACGCCGTCGCGCACGAAAACGATTCCCGCGCCTGCGGCGGCGGGAGCGACTTCCACCTCAACCTGCGCGCCGGTATGCAGGGCGACCCCGGAGAAACGGAACGGAGCGGCGAGCGTTTTTTCGGTCACGATACGCGCTTACCGTTCGTCGCGTTCGCGCGCCGCTCGTTCGAGTGCGTCGACACGAGCGATCAACTTGGGCAGGTTCTTAATCGCAACCTCCAGGCGAAGACGATCGCGATGGTCGCGCGCGGGCGCACCCGAGACGAACGCATCGTCGGGAACGTCGCTCCAAATCTGGCTCTGCCCGCCGATGGTCACGCGCGAACCGACGGTGATATGCCCTTTGAAACCGGTCTGGCCGCCGACGCGCACGTAATCGCCGACCACCGTCGAGCCCGCGAGCCCGCTCAACGCGGCGAACGCATCGTGCTTTCCCAGCCGGCAGTTGTGGCCGATCTGCACGAGGTTATCGATCTTCGTTCCTTCGCCGATGCGCGTGCTGCCGGTCTGCGCGCGATCGACGCAACTATTCGCACCGATCTCGACCCGATCGCCGAGTTCGACGTTTCCAACCTGCGGAATGCGCTCGAGACGACCATCGACGAACGCCCAGCCGAAGCCCTCGCTGCCGATCGTCGCGCCGGCGTAGAGCACGACGCCGGAACCCAAAACACAGCGGTCCATCACGCGCGCGTGCGGATGCAGCCAACTTCCCGCTCCGATTTTCACGTCGGCACCGACGTAGGCGCCCGCTTCGAGCGCGCAGTCCGGGCCGATCTCGCTGCCGGGACCGACCGTCACGTGGGGGCCGATATAGGCGTTCTCGGCGATCGCCGCGCGCGGATCGATCGCGGCGGAGGGATCGCGATGCGGCCCGACCGGGCGCGGCGCACGGAGCGCAGCGAGCAAGCCGACGAGTGCGAAGCGCGCGTCCTCGACGACGACGAGCGGTTTGCCGGTCGGCACCGGGTTGGGAAGCGCGCGTGCGTCGACGAGCACCGCCGCCGCATGGCTGCGAAGCGCCGCTTGCAGATACCGGGCATCGACGGCGAAGGTCAGCGCCCCGGGGCCGGCTTCATCGACGGCGCTGACGGTGAGGATTTCGACCTCCGCATCGCCGACGACCGTACCGCCCAGGCGCCGGGCGATCTCGCCGAGCTTCCCGAGCACCGCGGTTACGAGCCCGAAGGCTTCGGCGAGGCCGTCTCGGTGATTCCCAGATCCTTTTCGACGTCGGCGGTGATATCGATACCGCCGTAGCCGACGCCCTCGCGCGTGAGGACGAGTTTGAGGTTTTTCTTCGCCGCAACTTTCGCCGCCGCAGCGCGAATTTGGTCGGTCAGCTGCACGGTCAACGCGCCGTACTTCTTCTGAAGCGCGGCGACTTGGCTCGCCTTTTGCGCGTTGCTCGCCTTACTCGCAGCGATGCGTTGCTCGTCGGCGTAGAGGTGGTTCTGGTCGGTCTGGAACTCCGTCCAGTTCGACGTGATGCGATTGATATCGACGAGCCCGATGGGGCTCGACGAAGCGCATCCGACGATGGTGAGGAGTCCGGCGAGTGCGATAATGCTCTTCTTCACGTTCCTGTGCTCTTGAGAGAGGAGATAACATCTCCGGTGAGGTCGTAACCGCCGGGATGCGCGATGGGGTCGAGGAGAACGACGGAGAATCCGTCACGTTTGGCGATGCGCCGTGCTGCCGCGGCGATTTGGTCTTCGATCTTTTTGTAGAGATCGCCGCGTTCTTTCGCGAGCGTATCCCGCTGCTGCTTCGCAGCCCCGACCGCACCGACATCGACGCCGTTGAGCGCTTCGTACTGCGCTTCCAGGTCGCTTCGCGTCTGGTTAAACTGGTCGGAGATCTTCGTCAAATCGGTTTGATAGCGTTGCTGGAGGTTCGAAGCGATTTGCTCGAGCTGCGCCTTGGTCGCCGCCGGCAAGTTCGCCGGCAACTGCGGCCCCGAGAGCGCCGCCAATTGCTTGGAGACCTGCTGCTGGCGCGCCTGAAGCTGGGTCTGCGTTTGCGCCTGCAACGCGGTCGCATGGGCGCGAATCTGCTTCATAATTCCGGCCTGCAGCGAGTTTTGGTAGGCTTGTAGTTCGCGCTGATGCCGCGCGCGCATCGCGTCGACCTGCGCTTTTTCGTTGCGGTCGATCGCCTTGAGTTGCGCGCTCAGCGCCTTGCGCTGAGCGTCGTCGAGCGCGAGATTGTTGAGCTTCGTTTGGAGCGCGAGGCGTTGGTTCGCATCCTGCTGCGAGAGCCGCAGCGAGAGATCCGATTCTTCCTGCGCGTACCGCGCCGCCCGCGTTTGGAAGCGCCCCTGCGCTTGTTCGTGCAGGCGCTTTTCGAGCGCCCCCATCGTCGCTTGCCCTTGCTCGACGACGGATTTTTGGTAGCTCTGCAGATCGTTCGCGGCCGATTTTTCAATCGCTTGCGCCTGCGCCGCGGAAGAAATCAACGGTGCCGATTCGTAGGCCTGGGCGGCGGCATTGAGCCCCGCGGAGCGGAGCGCCGCGGCGACTTCGGTGCGTTCTTCTTTTGCCAACCGGCTCTGTAACGCTCCGATCGCTTGCGAACTCTGCGCTTCCGCCTGCGCGAGCTGCGCCTTGATGCTCGCGATATCCGCCTTCATCTCTTCGGGGGATTTCGGCACCACCGGCGCGGCAGCGGAAAGATCGATTGCGGCGATCGCCGCATCGAGATCTTGGAGCTGCGAATAGAGCGGGTGCGCCTTCGTCGCCTTATTGGTGTTGACGTAAGCGATACCGCGAATATTGGGCGAAGCAACGTCGACGTGGCTGCAGGCAACCACGCCGATGAGGAGCACGCCCGCGAGAAGCCTAGTGATTGAGGCCATTCCTCACATCTTGCGTAATGTCGGTGCCGCCGAAAACGATATCGCCCTTGTCGACGACC